>NZ_JBFSRZ010000049.1:0-36923 GCF_041466065.1 Vibrio sp. 10N.239.312.C11 | reverse complement strand
AATCTCTCCACCCCTGCCATATTTAAGGCTCTAGCAGAAATGCTAGAGCCTTTTTACTTTCTGAATCTAATATATGCCATTAGCAGAGCAGCGGATTCCCCGACTTACCAAAACAGCGCGCGTTGGGAGTCTAAATCTCCACTCCTGCCATATTTAAGGCTCTAGACTGCGCGTTCCGGCAGAAATGCTAGAGCCTTTTTGCTTTCTGAATCTAATATACGCGATTAGCAGAGCAGCGGATTCCCCGGCTTATCAAAACAGCGCGTGTTGTAGTCTAAGCCTCTATTCCTACCATATTTAAAGTCTCAGCAGAAATTCTGGAGCCTTATTTATTAGCTTCGACTCATAATGTTTTTACTCAATTTTTCCTATTTGGATCTGTTGATATTCGAACCTTAACGCTTCCGTAATAGTTTGAAGATCGAGTCGAAGAGAGAGGTCTTTTGGCTTTCTATATGTATGATATTTAAGCTGTCATTTCTTGCCTTGGATGATATTTGACCTTAGAAAGGTAAGTGCTCACTTATCCCAGCCTCTTTTATAAACAACCAACAGCACAATCCCCACTTCTTTATGAGAATTGTTCTCAATATTTTGTTACATTTTGGTCGTTATTACTAAAAGGCAACAAATATGGATATTTCCCGTCGTAAGTTTATTCAATCATCTCTCGCTATATCTGCACTAACTGTTTTGCCCGCTTGTTCTATGAAGCAGTCTGTTGATGGGCAAGGTAAGTATGTTTATGACTTAACTGCTGAACCTTCAACAGCTGAGTTAGTCGCGGGATTTGATACTAATGTCTTAGCCTTTAATGGGCAGATCCCAGCTCCGACGATTCGATGTCGACAGGGTGAAAAGGTCACAATTCGTTTTACGAATAAGCTATCAGAGCCGACGACTATCCATTGGCATGGCTTAAGAATCCCTATCGAAATGGACGGTGTTCCCTTCTTAAGTCAGCCACCGATTATGCCAGGTGAAACATTCATTTATGAGTTTACGCCGCCAGATGCTGGCACATTTTGGTATCACCCACATATGAATAGCGTTAAACAACTTGGTATGGGTTTAGTTGGCCTTATTATCGTAGAAGAAAGCACTCCCGTGCAGTTTGACGAAGAACACGCATTGATGCTTAAACATTGGCATATCGACAAGCAGGGTCAATGGAAAGACTTAATGATTCCTCGACTCAGTGCTCGTATGGGCACTCCTGGTGAGTGGAGTAGTGTTAATGGAGTTCATGAACCCGTATATCAGTTGAAGCAGTATGCCGCGACTAGACTGCGTATTGCTAATGTCGATAATACGATCACTTATCCTATTGCTATCGAAGGGGCTGAGGCTTGGGTGATTGCCATCGATGGTAACCCTGTGAAAACGCCTTACAAACTGACTCAACATAAAATTGGTCCAGGGATGCGTGTTGATATCGGACTGATCGCTCCTAAAGCTGGTGAGCGAGTTAACGTTCTCCAAATGAAGGGGCGTTTCCCTTTTTCTTTGTGTGAATTTGAAGTCGTAGATTCAGCATTTTCTCAAGAGCGAGTGTTACCATTATTACCATTGAATCCAGTACCTAACCTAGATCTTGCTAATGCTGAAGAGATCGATTTCGTGTTCGAGTGGGAGGGTGCGGTTTCACCTGTATCTAAAGATGGTAAATCGATGCCTAAATTTTGGCTTACTAATAAACGAGCGTGGGAGGGGATGAGCAAAGACAATATCCCTGAGCCGTTGGCGACTTTAGAGCTAGGTAAGACTTACATATTCGATCTTAAGAACGTCACTCAATATCATCACCCGATTCATATTCATGGTCATACATTCACTGTATTGGAACTTGATGGTAAAAAAATTGAAGAACCTTTCCATACCGATACTGTGTTACTTGGAAAGAATGGTCGAGCTAAAGCTGCATTTGTTGCCGACAACCCAGGACGTTGGATGTATCACTGTCATGTTATAGAACACATGAAAACGGGTTTAATGGGATATATCGAAGTTAAGTGACACCTGTAACGTTTAATATTTGCGCATGCATTCTTAGTTTCTACCCTCGCTTTTATCGGCGTTAAAGCTAGAATATAGGGATTATTGTTTGGGAGGATTCATGGGTCAGTTATCTATTTTAGGTTTTATTGCCATTGGTGGCGCATTTGGTGCTTGTTCGCGCTATTTGATTTCAGAGTTATGTGTGGTGATGCTAGGGCGTGGTTTTCCTTATGGTACGCTAACTGTTAACGTGATTGGCTCTTTAATTATGGGCTTACTCATCGCAGCGTTTGAGAATGAGATGGTTGCGACAGAACCATGGAGACAAATTATCGGTCTTGGTTTCCTTGGAGCACTGACTACATTTTCTACATTTTCGATGGATAACGTGCTTCTTATGCAGCAGGGTGCTTTCTTTAAGATGGGACTCAATGTGTTACTCAACGTGGTTCTCAGCATCTCAGCAGCATGGATCGGCTTCCAACTTTTGATAAAGTCTTAAAACTTTCTTACGATTTGTTAACAACTCGGCTTGGTTTATCCAAGCCGTTTTTATATACTCGATCGAACTTGTCGGAGTGCCATATGGCTGAGACCGTTAACTCGGGATCCGTTGAACCTGATCAGGCTAATACCTGCGAAGGGAACAAGAGTAGATATCTAACTAGAATCCCTCTAGAGATCTATCTCCAGATCACAACTGTATTTCTTACCGTGATCCCTCTTGTAGCATCTAATCCGTCAAGCATTTTTATCCCTATAAATAATGGCTAAAAGCCAAGGAAAAATGCTATGTCGAGTCGTAAACAAGCAAGACTGGAAGCGAAGAATTTCATCGATTCTTTATCCGTACAACCTTATCCAAATTCAAAAAAAGCTTATATCCAAGGATCTCGAGAAGATATTCAAGTCCCTGTACGAGAAATATCACTCGCTGATAGCCTTGTCGGTGGTAGCAAAAAAGAGCCTGTATTCGAACCTAATGTACCCATTCAAGTTTACGATACCTCAGGTGTTTATACTGACCCGACACATCAAATAGACCTGTATAGTGGCCTTCCTAAGTTGCGTGAGCAATGGATTGATGAGCGTGGTGATACGGAACTGTTAGACGATGTAAGCTCTGTTTACACTAAAGAACGTTTAGAAGATGAAACTCTAGACGACCTTCGTTACGGCAACCTACCTAGAATTCGTCGCGCGACTGGCGATCAATGTGTTACTCAGCTGCACTATGCTCGTCAGGGGATTATCACTCCTGAGATGGAGTACATTGCTATACGTGAGAACATGGGACGTCAGAAGTTTGCTGATGAGCAGCTTAACCACCAACATCCTGGCCATAACTTTGGCGCAAACCTGCCGAAAGAAATTACTCCTGAGTTCGTGCGTAAAGAGGTTGCTGAAGGTCGAGCTATTATCCCTTCAAACATCAACCACCCAGAATCAGAACCGATGATTATTGGCCGTAACTTCTTAGTGAAGGTGAACGCTAATATCGGCAACTCTTCAGTAAGCTCTTCGATTGAAGAAGAAGTTGAGAAGTTAGTATGGTCGACCCGTTGGGGTGGCGATACCGTAATGGACCTTTCCACAGGGCGTAATATTCACGAGACTCGTGAGTGGATCCTGCGTAATAGCCCAGTACCAATCGGTACGGTTCCTATGTATCAAGCCCTTGAAAAAGTGAATGGCGTTGCGGAAGATCTTAACTGGGAAGTGATGCGCGATACTTTGATTGAACAAGCCGAGCAGGGTGTTGATTACTTCACTATCCACGCTGGTTTGTTGCTTCGCTACGTTCCTATGACGGCTAAACGTGTGACCGGCATTGTTTCTCGTGGTGGTTCTATTATCGCGAAATGGTGTCTTGCTCATCACCAAGAAAGTTTCCTCTATACTCACTTCCGCGAGATCTGTGAGATCTGTGCGAAGTACGATGTTGCTCTGTCATTAGGTGACGGTTTACGCCCGGGCTCAATTGCAGATGCCAATGATGAGGCCCAATTCTCGGAGTTACGTACTCTAGGTGAGTTGACTAAAGTGGCTTGGGAATACGACGTTCAGGTGATCATTGAAGGCCCTGGACATGTGCCAATGCACCTAATCAAAGAGAATATGGACGAGCAGTTAGAACACTGCCATGAAGCGCCTTTTTATACTTTAGGCCCATTGACGACAGATATTGCCCCTGGTTACGACCATATTACCTCTGGTATTGGGGCGGCCATGATTGGTTGGTACGGCTGTGCGATGCTCTGTTATGTCACACCTAAAGAGCATTTAGGTCTACCAAATAAAGAAGATGTGAAGACCGGCCTGATTACATACAAGCTTGCTGCACACGCTGCTGACCTTGCGAAAGGGCACCCAGGCGCACAAATCCGAGATAATGCATTATCTAAAGCACGTTTTGAATTCCGTTGGGAAGACCAATTTAATCTAGCTTTAGACCCTGAAACAGCACGTTCTTTCCATGATGAAACTCTGCCACAAGAATCCGGTAAGGTTGCTCACTTCTGCTCAATGTGTGGACCAAAATTCTGCTCGATGAAGATCTCTCAGGAAGTCCGAGAATATGCGAAAGACACCGAACAAGTAGCCGCGGATCAGGCTATCGAGATTAAGATGCTAGATAACCCGTTGGAAGGGATGCGTCAGAAATCACAAGAGTTCCGTGATACTGGCTCTGAACTTTACCATCCTGCAGTAGGTGCAAAAGAAGCTCAATTAGAGGAATAATGACAGTGAAGATACTCATCCCATCTCAAAATATTGAGTTAACGGGAGAGGTGCAGAACTGTCTATTGGTTGCTAAGCGACAAGGCTTGGCAACCGATGCAGTTGAGTTGGGTGTAAGCCCAACTCAATACTTCTCTATCGTTGACACTCAGCAGGCGTTATCTATTGGCTTTGCTCATGATGTTGATTCATTGGCGGAGTGTCAGCTAGCGAAACTGAACCACGTTGTTGATTACAGTAGTTCAGTCGCGCTAACTGACGTTTGTGATGCCTTTATACAAACTCCGAATACCATTTATATCGGTGTCTCAGATGGTTCAGCTGTACTGGATATATGGTCAAGCCGGGATGCTAATCGTGCTATCAAGAGTGACACTACAGCTCGTCAGGAGTTAGATAGTCGTGGTCACTTCGCTTGGTTACTTTCTTTGTTGGCGCTGGAATTCCCATTAGAAGATGCACTGGTTCTAGCTCGCGCATCGTCCAATGTTTCACGTGGAACATGGCCAGCACATTACCAAAACTTTCCAATTCCAGCTATTGAAGATCAACGATTGGATATAAGCGTTGGTTGGGCTAATCAAGGGACAGTGCTTTCTTTTCCTGAGCTGAGTAAGAATAGTCTAGGTTTATACCCTGTGGTTGATGATGTTGAGTGGATCGAAAGGTTGCTCAAGCTTGGAATCAACACTGTTCAACTACGTATTAAAAACCCGCAGCAAGAGGACTTAGAACAACAAGTTGCGCGATCAATCGAGCTTGGTCGAGAGCATAACGCTCAGGTTTTTATCAATGATTATTGGCAGCTTGCACTCAAGCATGACGCGTTTGGTGTTCATTTGGGGCAAGAGGATATTGAAGAATCAAACCTCTCACAGTTGAGCCAAGCAGGTATTAAGATCGGTCTCTCGACTCATGGCTATTACGAGTTGCTGCGCATTGTTCAAATTAACCCAAGCTATATTGCGCTGGGGCACATCTTCCCAACAACAACTAAACAGATGCCATCGAAGCCTCAAGGTTTAGTTCGCTTATCTCTGTATCAACATCTGATTGATACTATCCCATACACAGAACAACTCACCGGTTATCCGACGGTTGCTATTGGCGGCATTGACCAATCGACAGCTGCGCAGGTTTGGGAATGTGGGGTGTCGAGTTTAGCGGTGGTACGTGCGATTACATTGGCGGAAGACCCACAAAAAGTGATCGAATTTTTCGAAAAATTGATGACGCCTAAACCTCCGACTGCCAAAGAAGAGGTTATGCAGGAGCCTAGCTATGCTGAGTGACTTTGAATTTATTCGTTATCAACGACAAATTGCGTTACCTGAAGTCGGTGAGCAAGGGCAACGAAATCTATTAAACAGCCATGTGTTAGTGATTGGTTGTGGTGGCTTAGGCAATGCTGCCGCTCTTTACCTTGCGGCTTCGGGTGTCGGAAAGATCGTGCTGGTCGATGATGATTGTGTCGATTCATCGAACCTGCAACGACAGGTCGCGTTCAGGGAAGATCAGTTAGGTTCGCCTAAGGTTGAAGCGTTGAAGCAACAACTGAGTGAACTCAATGGTCGCAGCCAAGTAAGAACCATCAATCAACGAATGAGTGAAAGGCAGCTTGAGCTTGAAGTGATGCTAGCTGACTTAGTGTTGGATTGTACTGACAACTTCGAGTCACGCCAGCAGGTTAACCAAGCATGTTTCAGCACGAAGACCCCTTTGATTTCTGGTTCTGCAATTGGCTGGAAAGGCCAGTTTATTGTATTTGATTATCACAATCAGAAAGGGTGCTATCACTGCTTGTTCCCGTTCAGACATCATCCACAAACGACTCGTTGTAGCGATAGCGGCATCATAGGCCCAGTTGTTGGCACCATAGGTAACCTTCAAGCTTTGGCTGCTATTCAACGTCTAACTCGTGGTGAGTTTCAGGTCGCAACACACCAACTCAAACTGTTCGATGGCCAGACGATGAATTGGCAAAACCTTATGGTCACTCAAGATAGTGAATGTCCTGTGTGCAGTGCGTCTGTAGTTAAGCATTTAGAAGAAGAAATCCAATGAGCCATATAACGATCTCGATAAACGAACAATCAGAACAAGTAGCACACTCGTCGTCTCTAGCGGACATTATCCAAGCTCTATCATTACCTGATCTAGGTTGTGTATTTGCAATCAATAATGCGGTTGTCCCGCGTAGTCAGTGGCAACAAACGGTCGTTAATGAAGGCGACGCTATTTCTCTTTTCCAAGCCATTGCAGGAGGCTAACCATGCTAACTATCGCAGATAAAACGTTTCAATCTCGACTTTTCACTGGAACTGGTAAGTTCGCCAATAAGCACTTGATGGCGAGTGCTATCGAAGCGTCAGGTTCTCAACTGGCGACGATGGCACTAAAGAGAGTCGATATTCGTTCTGAGCAAGATGATATTTTACAGCCCATCATTGATGCTGGCGTGAACTTGCTACCAAATACCTCTGGGGCTAAGAACGCGAAGGATGCAATTTTCGCAGCACACTTGGCTCGTGAAGCGCTAGGCACAAATTGGCTCAAACTGGAAATTCACCCAGATCCAAAGTACTTGATGCCGGACCCAATTGAAACGCTTAAAGCCGCAGAGCAACTGGTTAAAGATGGCTTTGTTGTGTTGCCTTATTGCCATGCCGACCCAGTTTTGTGTAAGCGCTTGGAAGAGGTGGGTTGTGCGGCAGTTATGCCGTTGGGTGCGCCGATTGGTTCAAATAAGGGTATTGCGTCTGCAGACTTCTTAGAGATCATTATCGACCAAGCGAATGTCCCTGTGATTGTTGATGCGGGCATTGGCGCGCCATCACATGCTGCACGTGCAATGGAAATGGGCGCGGACGCTGTTCTAGTGAATACGGCTATAGCTGCGTCTCAACAGCCTGTTGATATGGCGATTGCTTTTAAGTTGGCGGTTGAAGCGGGTCGAATGGCTTACCTTGCTGGACTTGCAGGAAAAGTGTCTCACGCGGTTGCTTCGAGCCCGCTAACTTCATTCCTAGACGAGTAGTATTGTTATGACGTTTGTTGATCGATTTAAACAGCTAAACTGGGATGACATTGGTATGTCTATCTTCAGTAAAACGGCGGCGGATGTTGAACGTGCTCTGAGTAAACCCAAACGCGACTTAGAAGACTTTAAGGCTCTGACCTCTCCGGCGGCAGAACCTTACTTAGAGCAGATGGCACAACAATCGTTAGCACTAACTCGCAAGCGGTTTGGCAATACGATGTCGCTTTATATTCCCTTATACCTATCTAACCTGTGCGCTAACGCGTGCACGTATTGTGGTTTCTCAATGGAGAACCGTATCAAACGTCGCACACTTACTTTGGATGAAATTGATGCCGAAAGTGCGGCTATCAAAAAGATGAAGTTCGATAGCGTTTTGTTAGTCACCGGTGAACATGAAACTAAGGTCGGGATGAATTACTTTCGGCAGGTGTTGCCGAATATCAAAAAGCAATTCAACTACCTAGCGATGGAAGTGCAGCCGCTTGATCAACATGATTACGCAGAGCTTAAAACTCTCGGCCTAGATGCTGTTATGGTTTACCAAGAGACTTATCAGCCAAGAACTTACGCTGAGCATCATCTACGTGGCAATAAAATGGATTTTGAATACCGTCTTGAAACCCCAGATCGCTTGGCAAAAGCGGGGATCGATAAGATAGGTATTGGTGCCTTGATTGGTTTGGAAGATTGGCGAACCGACTGCTTTTTTGTTGCTGCTCACTTAGATTACTTAGAGCGTACTTATTGGCAAACACGTTACTCAATTTCATTCCCACGTCTTCGTCCGTGTGAGGGTGGAGACTCTGGTGGTGGATTACAGCCTAAATCAATCATGAACGATAAACAGCTGGTTCAGCTTATCTGCGCATATCGACTCTTGAATCCTGAGGTCGAGCTATCCCTTTCTACTCGCGAATCGGCAACCTTCCGCGACAATGTGTTGCCATTGGGAATCACGAGTATGTCGGCGGCTTCTAAGACCCAGCCTGGTGGTTATGCTTCCGGTGAGGAAGAACTCGAGCAGTTTGAGATTAGCGATGAGAGAAGTGCAGCTGATGTTGAGTCGATGATCCGACAGCGTGGTTTCGACCCAGTGTGGCGTGATTGGCATAGCGCTTACTCAGGCTAACTAGCATCTTGGTTGATGTTCCACGTGAAACATCGATGTAATGATACAGGCAAATAAAAACGGCTACCTTTGGGTAGCCGTTTTGCTATTTAACTTATTAACCTAGCAAGCTCGTTTTGGTTCAGCTAACAGCTTAGCGAAGTATTATCCGTGAGCTAATGGCGTCGTTGATTGGCGTAGCCATTCCAGCGTATCACCTTCAACTAATGGGCTAACGTCGTTCCATACTTTCTGATGGTAGTCGTTCAGCCACGCCAGTTCAGGTCGTGTTAGCAAATCAACATTGATGTTTCGCTTATCGATAGGGCAACGTGTTAGCGACTCAAAGGTTAGTACTGAAAAATCACCTTGAGTTGGCAGTTCAACCACGAGCTCTAGGTTTTCGATTCGAATACCAAACTCATCAGCACGGTAGTAACCCGGTTCGTTTGATAACACCATGCCTTCAACAAGAGGTACGTCGATTAGCTTCTTAGAGATACTTTGTGGGCCTTCATGAACACTTAGGAAGTGACCAACACCGTGACCAGTACCATGATCGTAATCGAAGCCTTCCGCCCATAAGTGCTGACGCGCTAGGATATCCAGTTGGAAACCACGAGTGCCTTGTGGGAAGCGAGCTCGTGCGATGCCGATGTGACCTTTAAGCGCTAACGTGAACTGCTGAATCATTTCGTCGCTTGGTTGGCCAATCGCGATAGTACGAGTGATGTCGGTTGTACCATCTAAGTACTGACCGCCTGAGTCGACTAGGTACAGAGTATTCAGTTCTAGCTGACCTGGTTCAGGCTGGTTCTCATGGTTGTAGTGACACATTGCAGCGTTGCCGCCTGCCGCTGAAATGGTGTCAAAACTTAGATCCATCAGCGTCGGGTCTTGCTCGCGGAATGATTGTACTTTGTCTGCTAGTACAGCTTCGTTGTGCAGGTTACCTTGCGCGACTTCTGCATCAATCCAAGACAGGAATTTCGCCATCGCCACGCCATCTCGAATGTGACACGCTTTCATACCTGCAATCTCAGTTGCGTTTTTAGCAGCTTTTGGCATTAGGCATGGGTCTGCTGCTTCAATGATGTGAGCGCCAGCGTTTTGTAGAACAAGCGTGTACCAAGCATTGCTCGTGCCTGAATCGACAGATACATTGTTACCTTCTAGAGACTGAAGGCGTGCTTCAAGCTCTGATGGGTGAGAAACTCGAATACCATTACCAACGTGTGCTTCAAAGCCTGCTGGGATGCGTGCTGGGTCTAGGAAGAAATCGACGCTTTCATCGGCGTGGATGATCGCGTTGGATAACACAACAGGTAGGCGAGATACGTCCAAGCCACGAATGTTAAGCAACCAACAGATTGAGTCTAGCTCGGTAAGGATAGCGGCGTCCGCACCTTTTGCTTTTAGTAAACCAGCAATCTCCGCACGTTTGCTTTCACTTGATTGGCCAACTGCGTCTGTTGCCATTAGGCGAACATCAGACACTACAGGTTCAGGGCGATCAGACCAAAGTTCATCAATTGGATTAAAAGAGAGTGTCGTTAACTCAACTTTCTCTGCTAGTTTTACTTGTGCACCTTTCAACCAAGCGGCGGTGTGCATGCGTGGGTCGAATGCAACCTTGCTGCCTTGTGGCAATGAATTGATGATCCAATCTAAAGCCGGTTCTTCAATAAGGTGGCGATACTCAAATAACTCTGCTGGTACTTGCTTACGAACCTGAACGGTGTAGCGACCATCAACAAAAATAGCAGCAGTTTCACGAGTGATAACAGCGGCACCTGCAGAGCCAGTGAAACCTGTTAACCAGTGAAGTCGCTCGTTATGAGCGGGAACGTATTCACCTAGATATTCGTCTTCATGTGGAATGATAACGGCATCTAGGTTGCTTGTTTCAAGCCAAGCTCGAACCGCAGCAACGCGTTCAGCAGTGATATTGTGCATCTGTTTTTATCCTTATTGTTAGGGTCCTTGTTAACACTCACAGTCGATATACATGCGAGGGGACTTATTAGGTCAATAAGCTAGCGCTTTTGTTCGTTTGCTGCAAACGCTGTACGCCATTTTTATCTAAGGTGCAGAGTTTTTTCTTTGATGATATCTCGCAACCAAGTTAAGGCTGGGTCATTTTCTCTGTCACGGTGCCAAAACAGAGTGTATGCCATCGGTGGGAATTCCATTGGTAAAGGGACAACCACTAAGTCGAGTTGCTTGGCGACGAGGTAAGTAAAGTGGCTTGGTGCGGTAAACACAAAGTCGGTGTAGGTACATAGGCTTGCAGCGCTATTGAAGTCTGGAACAGAAATCGCGATATCTCGCTGATGACCAAGATCAGCCAGTTTGTAGTCAAGCAGCCAGCGGTCGTTACCATCACACCTTACTTGTACATGACGCTGCGCAAGGTAGGTTTCCAGATCCCATTTACCACTCAGAGCAGGGTGGTTGCGTCTTAGCACACACATCTGTGCGTCGCGGTAGATCTCTTGTTCGCAAATGTCGTCTGGCGGCAGCATAGTTAAACGCGCATCGTTGATGTCGATGTCTTTGCCAGTGAGTCCGATATCTAGTTCACCAAGCTGTAGCTTCTTAAAGGTTTGTTCTGTCCACGCGTGGGTGTTGATATTGACCTTAGGTGCTTGTCGAAATATCGCCGGTAAGAAATGAGGAAGAATCAGTGGGTACACACTCTCAACCGCAGCAATGTGAAAGCTATGATCACTGTTGTTGGGAATGAATGTCTCAGGCTGAGTGAGAACATCAAGTTGGTTGATCAGCGTTTCTAATCGAGGTTTGAGAAAGACTGCTTTCGGTGTTGGTCGTAGGCCATGAGCACTTCGCGTAAAAAGGGGATCATTAAATTGCTCACGAAGTTTGGCTAGCGACTTACTCACCGCTGATTGGCTCAAGCATAATCGGTGCGCAGTGCGAGTGACACTCAGCTCTTCCATCAGCACCTGTAAGCAAACCAATAGATTGAGGTCGAGGCGTGATAGTTTCTCGATATTCATGTGAGTTTCCTATTTGGAATAATGCTAATGAGTATATGCCATTTTTGTTCATATCTTTAGTTGGTTATTATGCACCTAAATTAACTCATTCGGAGAATCTTGTGCCTTCTAACGTGCTTCCAACCCCTAGTAAACTGCAGGTTGCTTTATTGGCAATGCTGGTTCTATTTAGCCCTCTGGCTATAGATATTTATCTTCCAGCTCTGCCACAAATTTCAACAGCGTTTCACGTGGAACACGCGCTAGCACAAGATACGATTACTTGGTTTTTATTCGCCATGGGTGTCGGGCAATTATTTGCAGGCCCTTTGGCTGATAAGCTAGGACGTCGAACCGTTGCATTGGGAGGTGTTAGTATCTATGCATTGAGTGCTTGCTTGGCGTGGGCAGCTCAATCGATTGATATGATGCTAATAGCTCGGCTGCTACAAGGCTTAGGAGCTTGTGCGACTTCTGTAGCAGCCTTTGCGACGGTTCGCGATCTATTTGGCCCTGAGAAGAGCGGCCGTATGATCAGTTACCTCAATGGTGCCATTTGCTTTATTCCTGCATTAGCACCGATTCTTGGTGCTTGGTTAACTCAACAGTTTGGCTGGCGCTCGAACTTCAGCTTCATGGCTGTGTTCGCTGTCGTGGTTGGCACCATTTTGTTTTTCCAAATGAAAGAGTCTAATCCTGCGACAGAAAAGGTCGCGGTGTTCAAACTTGAGCGTTACTGGTCGGTATTGAAAACACCATCATTCATCTTCCATGCGACATTGTGCTTGATGGCAATGGCAGTAATCCTTGCTTACGTTACCTCTGCACCTGTTGTGTTGATGGAAAACCTAGGTTTGACGATGAACGAATTTACCTTCTGGTTTGGTATCAACGCGGTTATCAACATCACGGCGGCATTCACGGCACCGAAGTTCATGGACCGCTTTGGTACTTACAAAGCATTGGTTGTCGGTATTTCAACGCTTGGCTTAGCGGGTGTGGTTATGTTGGTGCTTGCTGAGCATGCTAGCGCGATCGCATTCATGCTGCCGATTTTCCTATCTTCAGTTGGCTTCGCTTGGATTCTTGGTGCCGCAGCCGGTAAGGCACTTGAACCTTTTGGTGACCGTGCGGGTACCGCAGCTGCGTTGCTTGGCTTGTTCCAAATGAGCGGTTCTGGACTGCTTGTTGGTACGATGCAACGTCTTGATTTAACGTCTCAAGTGATGATTGCTCTGCAAATGTTCCTTATTGTTCCTGCATTGTTAGTGCTTGCGAGCAAAGCGGGTAAGTCGTGGCACACGACGTTTGCTAAGGCATAAGTCTCAAGGGTGACAAAATATACAAATGGCGGTTTGCGAAACGTTAAAACATGGTATATTTGTCACTCATTGAAACGTTAGTCCCCAACGGAAAATACTGTAATGTCATTAACAACCTACGAAATGGCGCGCATCTTAGAACAAATGGAAGATGCACCTGAAAAGGTCATGTTTGGTAAATTGCTTAAAGAGCTAGGAAACCAAAGTGAAGAGCGTATTCGCAGTGCGGCAAAACAAGTTCCAATTGATACTTTGCGAGATATCATTTACCAATTTCAACGCGTGGTTGAATCTCGTAAAGGTGAACAAGTTCAGCTACTAGCAAAAGAGCTAGCCGAGCAAGGTATCTCTGCTGAAGAGCTACAAGCTTTTCTAAACAAGTAGTTTATTCCAGATAAAAAGAAACCACTCAATTGAGTGGTTTTTTGCGTTTTGGACCTATGTAAATTTAGAGACCATGGAAAAGAGGTTTAGTTTTTGAACTGCGCTTTTAAAATTCTATCCAATGAAAATGGTCCAGCTCCCCATACCACGACGATAAGAATCATTAATCCCCAAAGCTGATGATCATAGAAGCCTTGTGCCCACAATACAGGGTATGACACGACGGCCATGATATTGAAAACGAACAGCACTGCAGCCATTGGTCGGGTTAACAAACCAAGCGCTAAGAATACCGGCAGAATCAATTCAGCTGCGGTACCCATGTAAGCGGCCAATTCCCAAGGCAAAAGAGGCACTTGGTATTCCAATTCAAACAAGTAAAGGGTGCTATCCCAAGTGGCTATTTTGGTGAGTCCTGAATTAAAGAAGACCCACGCCACCCATAGGCGACAAAACAGAAGTAGTACGGGAACAAAAAGTGCCTGTGATTTCTCAATCAAACTGTCGTATTGAGCCATCATGTTCGTGACTGTGTTGTTATCCATATTATGTCTCCAATTCGGCATTGATTGAAAAGCCTGAGATGACGTTCAGTGTCATGACAGTATTCAGATGTTGTAGTAGTAAAGGGTCTATCGCTGAGAGCGTTTGACCCGATTGCAATTCGGTTAATAGTTGGTGGCTTTCTTGCGTCAAACGATGGCTCTCAATCTGTGAATTTTCCGCTCGGATTAACACCCCAAATTCAGGTTGGTTGATGTCTAACCCATCGAGTTGTTGCTGATAGATAGCCTGCTCAAGCGCGATAATCGTATAGCTAGAATTAATTAGCGTTATTGAATCTTTGAGATGAAAGACTAAAGCGCCTTGTTGTTCTTGCGGTACATCAGCTAAACGAGAAAGAGGACGTTGGTCGACATGTGATTCTGAAACGCATCTCACCAAGCTATCTTTTTGCCATTCATACAAAGCCACTTCACCGAGATAAGGTGCAGCCTCGATAACAGCAGAAAAGGCTTGGATAGTTTGTTCAAAGTGTTCACCGTAACCACTGACATCACCAGAGGTTGATGGATAACTTAAGACATGTTGACGAGCCATTTGTTGGAAGCACTCTTCGCCAACCAGCATTTCAGTGAGTGGGTAGGTTGCTGCCAGTACTTCGCTCAAGCTAATCACAAAGTTGTTGCGGTAAATCTGGATGCGTTGCTCATCAGTAAAATGGTCGCTCACTATGTCGCAGTGCTCACCATTGTTTTGATAGCGTAGGGCGTTAGCAAACTCCGATTGCACATTAGCTAAAGAGTGGCTCATGATGCGCGACTCCTTTGGTTGAACTTGTCGTGTTGATACAAAATATCACTGGCTTTGGCCGCTTCAGCCAATAAAATTTGTGGCTCTGGGATATCTAAATCCCACTCTATCAAGGTATGGCGCAAACCATGTTGTGAAATCCAGTCAATGTAGAGTTGCCATACTTCGTCACAGACAGGCTTGCTGTGGGTGTCTATCCAGATCTCACCTTGTTCGAGTTTCTTTTTGGTAAAACCTGCCAAGTGAATCTCTTCCACTTTGTCTGCAGGAATTCCGCTTAAGTACTTTTCACAGCTGAAACCATGATTAAAAGATGAGACAAAAATATTATTGAAATCGAGTAAGAGGCGACATTCGGTGCGCTTCTGTACCTCGGCCAAAAATTCCCACTCTGGGATGGTTGAATGCTTGAAGGCAAGGTAACTCGATGGGTTCTCAATCAGCATAGGGCGTTGCAGGCTGTCTTGAACCTCGATGACATTGCGACAGAAGACTTCTAACGCCTCTTCGGTATAAGGCAGCGGTAATAAGTCATTGAAGTAATGACCGCCGGTCTGACTCCAACTGAGGTGGTCAGAAACCAAGAACGGCTCGATATCATCAATGAGATCTTTTAACTGCAGTAAGTGATTTGGGTTGATGCGCTCAACAGAACCTAGAGACAACCCAACACCGTGACAACTTATGTTGTGGGCGTGACGAATTTCTCTCAGTTGTTGACGTTGCGGTGATTGAGTTAAAAAGTAGTTCTCGCTGTGCACCTCTAACCAACTCACTAAAGCTGGGTTTTGGCTAAAGAAGTCCAAGTGCGGTGTTCTAAGGCCAACCCCTGCGTTGGGATGAAGAGTTTGAGTCACAACGATTCTCCTAATGGAAAGTGGAGGTGAGCTGAGTGTCAGCTCACCATACTAAGCAGCTCAATTATGATGATTGAGTGTTACCACCTGATAATTTGCCACACAGCCCTTTAGGTACGACTACGAATGCATCGGATTGGTTGTCTTCTTTTGCTGTACCCGCACATGAACTTGTTTTGGTTGCACAATCATTTTGGCCAGCTTTTGCCACACCGTAGCATTTTTCTTTTGCTGCTGCTTCCGCAGGTGCTGATGTAAGAACTGCACCGCCGAACGCTAGTACACTTGTGATTGCAGCTGTAACAGCAAGATTAGAATTTTTCATAGTCATTCCCTCTAGGACTTAATAGTATTTTTATATCGCAGGTTAATGAATTGTTAACTTGCTTACTAAAAAGGATAGGAAGAACCAGGAAATAATTTCACGGCATTATAAGAAATATCAATATTAATGATGAGTTATATTTTAAGTAACTGATTTTATGATGTTAATTTTTGATTATTTTTTCTTCTTATTATCCTAAACGCAGCCTAGTGTTTAGGTTATAATCAGCTTTTATGTATAAATACCCAGTAGTGAGCATATCCAATGATAGATCCTTCGCTTTTACTCGATGGCCTAAACGATAAACAACGTGAGGCGGTCGCAGCACCTTTAGAAAACCTACTTATTCTGGCAGGTGCTGGCAGTGGTAAAACGCGAGTGTTGGTGCATCGCATCGCTTGGCTGCAAAGCGTAGAGCAAGCATCGCCGTTCTCTATCATGTCGGTTACCTTCACCAACAAAGCGGCAGCAGAGATGCGTGGTCGTATTGAAGAGTTGATGATGGGTAGCTCGTCGGGTATGTGGAACGGTACTTTCCACGGTATTTGTCACCGCATCCTTCGTGCTCACTACCTCGATGCAAAACTGCCAGAAGATTTCCAGATCATTGATTCAGATGATCAGATTCGTTTGCTACGTCGTTTAATCAAGGCGCAAAACCTTGATGAAAAGCAGTGGCCTGCTAAGCAAGCTTCTTGGTGGATCAATGGCAAGAAAGACGAGGGATTACGCCCAAATCACATCGACGCCTACCATGATCCAATAACTCAAACGTGGTTAAAAATTTACTCTGCTTACCAAGAAGCATGTGATCGTGCTGGCTTGGTCGACTTTGCGGAAATCTTGTTGAGATCGCATGAACTATTGCGCGATAAGAAACACATCCGAGAGCACTACCAAGCACGCTTTAAGCATATCCTTGTCGACGAATTCCAAGATACCAACAACATCCAATACGCTTGGCTTCGCATGATGGCTGGCCCAGATTGTCGCGTGATGATCGTAGGTGATGATGACCAATCTATCTATGGTTGGCGTGGTGCGAAGATCGAAAATATTCAGAAGTTCTTGGATGAATTCCCAGGTGCTTCGACGGTTCGACTTGAACAAAACTACCGTTCAACCAAAACCATTCTGCAGGCGTCGAACGAGCTTATCTCCAACAACACCGAACGTATGGGTAAAGAGCTGTGGACCGATGGTAACGATGGCGAGCCAATCTCTGTGTACTCGGCTTACAACGAGCTAGATGAAGCGCGTTTCACGGTTAGCAAAATCAAAGAGTGGCAGGAGAAAGGCGGCGCGCTAGAAGATACCGCAATGCTTTATCGTAATAACGCCCAATCGCGTGTTCTTGAAGAAGCTTTGATTCAAGGTGGCCTACCTTACCGAATCTACGGCGGCATGCGATTCTTCGAGCGTCAAGAAATCAGAGACGCCTTGAGCTACATGCGCTTAATGAGCAACCGCAGTAATGATGCCGCGTTTGAACGTGTGGTTAATACGCCAACGCGTGGCTTGGGCGATAAAACGTTAGAAACGATTCGTCTTGCTGCTCGTGATCGTGGTGCAACCATGTGGGAAGCGAGTGTTGCTTTGATCGAAGAGCAAGTGCTACCCGGTCGTGCTGCGGGTGCATTAAGTCGCTTTATTGAGCTGATTAATGCGCTTGAAGATGACACGTTAGAACTTAGCCTGCATGAGCAAACTGACCACGTGATTAAATCGTCGGGTCTGTTTGCGATGTACGAGCAAGAGAAGGGTGAGAAGTCGAAGGCGCGTATTGAGAACTTGGAAGAATTGGTAACGGCAACGCGTCAATTTGAAAAGCCAGAAGAAGCGGATGAGATGAGCATGCTTACTGCTTTCTTGACTCATGCAGCGTTAGAGGCGGGTGAAGGTCAAGCTGATGAGTTTGATGACGCAGTTCAGCTCATGACTCTGCACAGTGCCAAAGGCCTAGAATTCCCAATGGTATTCATGGTGGGTGTCGAAGAAGGCATGTTCCCAAGTCAGATGTCTGCAGAAGAAGCAGGGCGCTTAGAAGAAGAGCGTCGCCTGTGTTACGTAGGCATGACGCGTGCGATGGAGAAGCTTTACATCACTTACGCTGAGATGCGTCGTTTGTACGGTCAGGATAAGTACCACAAACCATCACGCTTTATTCGTGAACTACCAGAGACCTGTCTGGATGAAGTGCGTATGAAGGCGCAAGTGAGCCGTCCTGCAAGCAGCGGTCGCTTTAGTCAAACTGCCGTGAAAGAGAATTTCAACGAAACAGGCTTTAGCTTGGGCTCGCGCGTTAAGCACCCTAAGTTTGGTGAAGGTACCATCATCAACTTCGAGGGAAGTGGCCCGCAGAGCCGAGTTCAAGTCGCGTTTAATGGTGAAGGCATCAAGTGGTTAGTAACGGCTTACGCTCGTTTAGAACAGCTGTAATCCGTTACTTCAGTATCTAGAAAGCCGTTTGGTTTTTAAAAACCGTTCAGCATTCAAAAGTAATCCGCATTAAAAACAGAAAGAGCAGCCAATGGCTGCTCTTTTTTATTGCTCGGAACCAGTCTAAATAGGTTGAATCGAGCTTAAGGCATTTCTGCCTAGGAAGAAGATTTACAGTGCTGCAAGTGCCGCTTCGTAGTTTGGTTCTTCTGTGATCTCTGCAACCAACTCGCTGTGTGTTACCACACCTTTTTCATCAACAACCACAACGGCACGTGTAGTTAGGCCTGATAGTGGACCTTCAGCAATCGCTACGCCGTAGTCTGATGCGAACGCAGGAGTACGGAAAGTTGAAGCGTGCTGAACGCCTTCAATGCCTTCAAGTTCGCAGAAGCGACCCGCAGCAAACGGTAGGTCAGCAGAAATACAAACCACAACCGTGTTTTCAAGCTCAGCCGCTTTTGCGTTGAACGTACGTACGCTCGTTGCACAAGTTGCTGTGTCGATGCTTGGGAAGATGTTTAGAACCACTTTCTTGCCTTCAAGAGAAGCAAGAGTCAGTTCAGAAAGATCGCCTGCAGTAAGTGCAAAGCTTGGTGCTTGTTCGCCAGTTTGTGGGAATGAGCCTGTTAGCGGTACAGCAGCGCCTTTGAAGGTAACGTGTGACATGAATTGTCCTTAGTTTAATTATGGTTATGAAACTAGTTGAGCCTAGTAAGACTTACGTTACTCTGAAGTGGTTAAGAAGTGAATGCTTTAAATGTCAGATTTGTAATCAAAGGTCTTTGATTTACTTGCTTGAGAGAGGGATAAGTGAAGCGGCAGACAAAGAAAAACCCCGAGAGCTTGCGCTCATCGGGGTCTATAGTCTTACTCGCAGCAATCCGGCTACTAAGTGTGCTCCATGCATCAAATCCATGATAGTGTGCTGTTATCCTTCAGCGTATTCCTTTCGTCGCCTTCCTAGCGGTGTCCTTGATCTTATCCTGATCTGCCAACAATCCTCGTTAGCGCGCGTCACTTGTTCCTTGAGCGGTGTCCTTTACATCATCCTGATGTTCAGTCCTTTCCTCGTCCAGAGGTGTCCATTGTCTTTCCTTAGTAGCAACCATCCTAGTTACTATTGCGTCCATTCAATGTCCATTTCGCTATCCATGCCGATTATTCATCCTGAGTAATCGAATCTTCATCCTGAAGATAACCAAGTCCTTGGCGTTTCCTGTTCCGTGTCAGCATCCTTCCGACACCATTCATATTACCGATTCCTTATTTATCAGCAATGGTGCATAAACGAATTTCTATATAATTATTTGAATGATAAATATACGTATCGTTTTATTTCAATTGGTTATGGTATCTAGGTGACTAATCTCGTCATCAAATATCGATATTTACTCACTGCCTTGTGAGAGGTCTCGCACAAGGCAGCGAGTAAAAAGGGAGGATTATTCCCTACTGACCAATGGCTGCACCTTCACGACGAGGGTCTGCAGCGCCTTCTAAACCGTCTTTTGTGATGCGAATCGCGTGTAAACCAGAGTTAAGATCGCGAACGTTGACTTCAAATCCCATCTTTTCTAGCTCAGGTTTGAAGTTTTCCGCTGATGTTCCTTTTTCCAAATCTAAGGTACCGAAACGGTTTAGGAAGTGTGGTTGGTTGATCGCTTGCTGAATATCCATGTCCCATTGGGTATGCGCAATGATCGCTTGTGCTACATAACCTATGATACGGCTGCCTCCCGGAGAGCCAATTGCCATGTAAGGTTTATCGTCTTGCATGATGATGGTCGGTGCCATTGAAGAGCGCGGACGCTTACCCGGTTCAAGTCGGTTGGCGATAGGCTTACCATCGTTATGGGTCTTGAATGAGAAATCCGTCAGTTCGTTGTTGAGCAGGAAGCCTCTTACCATCAAGCGTGAGCCAAAGGCATTCTCAATAGTGGTGGTCATCGACACGACATTGCCATCGCTATCGACAATATTGAAGTGGCTGGTGGACGGCAATTCAATAGAAACATCTTGGCTTCGCAGCATTGCGTGATCCCACGGTGGTGTGCCTGAAGGTGCGCTTGCCAATGCCTTACCTGCGGTAATTAACTGAGCACGTTCCTGCAAGTAGTCAGTATTCACTAACCCTTGGGTAGGCATCGGTACGTAATCTTGATCCGCCATGTACATACCACGGTCTGCAAAGGCTAGGCGAGAAGCGTCTGCTAACACCTGCCAAGACTTCGCATCGTTTGGTCCCCATGATTTAAGATCAAACTGCTCGGTCATCGCTAAGATCTGCCCAACCGTTAATGCACCTGAACTTGGTGGACCCATTCCGCACACTTGGTAGCTTTCATAAGCAGAACAAACCGGCTCGCGCTGCTTAATCGAATAAGCGTCGAAGTCTTTCTGTGCTAATACGCCCGGGTTACCTTTCGCGGTTTGCACGGTATTGATAATGTCGGCAGAGATCTCACCTTGGTAAAAGGCCTTAGCACCGTTCTTAGAAATAGCGTTTAACGTTGCCGCGTACTCTGGGTTCTTAAGTTGCGTGCCAGCTGTTTTCGGGCTGCCATCGGCATTGAAGAAGTAGGTTTTGGTAGTGGCAAAGCGGCTTAGTCGCTCTTGGTCATTCTCAATCAAGGTAGCTAAACGTGGGCTGATGGTAAAACCTTTTTCAGCCAGTTGAGCGATGGGCTTAATCAGTGATGCCCACTCTAATTTTCCGTATTTCTGGTGAGTGTCCCACAGCAATTGCACCGTGCCTGGCGTGCCAACAGAACGACCGCCAACCACGGCATCATAGAATTTAAGCGGTTGTCCGTTTTCGTCTTGGAATAGACGTGGTGTGGCATCAAGCGGCGCGGTTTCACGGCCATCGTAGGTTTTGAGTTGCTTGTCCTTGCCATCAAAATAAACAAGAAACGCGCCGCCACCAATACCTGAAGACTGAGGTTCTACTAAGCCAAGCATAAGTTGCACAGCAACCATGGCGTCTATCGCGTTACCACCACGAGCAAGTACATCAGCACCGGCTTGTGTGGCAAGAGGGTTGGCCGCGGTGACCATCCAATCGTTGGCTTTAATGAGCTGTTTGGTTTCTAAACCACTACTTTGTTCGGGTGCGACGGAATCGGCAGCTTGATTTGCCCAACTGACGTGAGAGGCAAAAAGTAGGGTAGAAGTGGCGAGGGTTGTTAGTTTTGTTTTCCACTGCATGATCTTCTCCTTTTAATATGCAGAGCTAGATTGGCAGTGGAAAGATGAGATAGCCAGAGTGTTGTTAACGAATTGTAATCTTGATTCGAATTTAAGCGATTAAACCGGACAGCGACTGCCAAAGAATACTCACGCCAATAAGGCTGAATAACACGCCACACAAGCCATCGATGTAAACGGTCGCTTCGCTGAGTTTCTTCTGCAGTGTTTTGGTTGAAAGCATCCACGCCAGCAGTGAGAACCAAAACAGTGAGAGGCCAAATAGGATGATCAGGGCAAAGCCTTTGCCTGACAGCGACATATCCGCAGGGACTAAGCTCGACATTAAACTAATAAAGAACACCAAAGCCTTTGGGTTGAGAATGTTGGTCATAAACCCTTTAGAAAATGCATCTCGCTTGTTGGTCAGAATCAGATCTTTAGAATTAACGGTATCGGCGTCATCGTCGTGGTTCTGAATGATTTGCCAGGTTGCTTTAAGTGCACCGTAGCCTAAGTACAGTAAGTAGCTACCGCCGGCCAATTGGATAATGGCAAATAGTGTGGGTTGCTGGTGGACTAGGTAACTGATTCCCGTCAGGCTCAGCAAAGAGTGCAGCAAGATCCCGCAAGATAAGCCAAGCGCAATGTATAAGCCTGTCTGGCGTCCGTGACGCGTCGCATTTTGCACGACTAACGCAAAATCAGGGCCGGGGCTCATCAAAGCGATAAAGTGGATAGAGGCTAGGGTGATCAGTATGGTGACTTCGTTCATCATCAGTTCTCAATAACGTTGCCGCTATTTTTAAATAAGTAATCGTATTGAGGGTAGCTTACCGTGATTTGAAATCGAGCAATTGTAAATTATCAACACTTAGTTGATTTGTGAGGGTGGTACGCCGAACGTGGTTTTGAAAGCCTTAGAGAAGTGTGCCTGATCATAGAAGCCTACTTGGTGCGCAACCTTAGTACCACATATCCCAGACTTAATCAGGCGCATGCTTTGTTCCATGCGTAAACGGCTTAGCCATGCATAAGGCGTAATGCCCATTTTGTTTTTAAAATGGCGTTGGAATTGAGTCGTGGTTAAACCACACAACTCAGACAGTTGTTCTAATCGCACTGGTTGATCCAAATTCGCCATCAAATAGTCTTTTAGCGTATCAATCGATTGATTACCCAGTTTGATGGCGCTTTTCGATCCAAATTTCGCATAACGATCGACAATCGTCGAGAATCCTTCGAAAGGTAAGCAATCTTGAGCGAGTTGGCTGATGTTTTGATTGATTAACAGGCCATGTAAGTTGCGTAATTGTGAAAATGCAGCCTGATCGGAGAGGATCAACTCAGAAAAGCCTAATGTGTGACCATTTTTCTTGGGATCGGCAAGATCTTGAAACCATTGGGGAGAAACCGCAAACACACTGACTTGATAACCCGAATCGAGCTTGGAGTGCCCATCATGCAGTTCATCGGGTGGCATGATAACAACTTGGCCAGCACCAACATTATGGCTCGTCCCTTTATAGACGAATTTCTGCTGTCCTTGGGTAATTAAGCCAATGTGAAAGTCCAAATGATAGTGGCGCTGAAAGGCAAACTCTTGGTACTGAGCTTGGATCAGGCTGATATCTTCTGTTGGGGTAGAGTAGTAGTGGACTTTATCCATGGTACAAAAAAGCTTGGTCAAATAGTCATCAATTCAACCAAGCTTATCTTCGTATTAAGGGATTGTCTTGTAAAAAACGATCAGTGTTACTGCTTAGCGCGTTTGTTCTTCTTGTTGTTACGCAGACCATCAAAGCTGAAAATCACCAGAGCGCCCCAAATAAAGGCGAAGGTAATCGCTTTATCTGAAGTAAAGGCTTCACCGTAAATAAGAACCGCGAGCAAGAACATTAAGCTTGGGCCGATGTACTGGAAGAAACCGAGTGTCGATAGCTTCAAGCGGGTTGCAGCGCCAGTAAAACAAAGCAGTGGAACCGTGGTGATCACTCCTGCTGCAACCAATAATAGATTGAGCTGCATTGGGTTCATCGAGAAATCTGACGTTGCACTGTCTGCGATAAACAGCAAGTACGTTGCAGCGATAGGCAGCATCACCAGTGTCTCAATGAATAAGCCGGTTTGAGCCTCCAAGCTAACCTTTTTACGTAACAAGCCATAGAAACCAAAGCTGAAGGCTAGGGCAATGGCAACGATCGGCACAGAGCCAAACGCGATCAATTGAATTATCACGCCAATCGCAGCAAGACTAACGGCAAACCATTGAAGTTTGCGTAAGCGTTCGCCAAGAAAGAACATCCCGAGCAACACGTTAATCAGCGGATTGATGTAATAGCCTAAGCTGGCATCGAGCATGTGATTGGAATTCACCGCCCAAATAAAAATAAGCCAGTTGGCTCCCACTAAAATCGAAGTGGCGACTAAATAGAGCATTTTTGGTTTAGAGGTGAGGGTGTCTCGAACCTTACGCCAGCCACGACTCATGTGCAGTAGAAAAGCGAGTAGGAAAAAAGACCATACTACACGGTGGCTAAGAATCTCAAATGGGGATACTTCACTTAAAGATTTGAAATATATGGGAGCGATTCCCCACATGGTGTAAGCGGCAACGGCAAGCAAAATTCCCTGTCGCGTACGTTGTTGGTCGTCTTGTGTCATGTAACTTTCTCTAGCACTGAGTGCTTATTAATAAGATTTATAAAGAGAGTTGGTCAGTATAGGAGCGTTAACCCTTTTCACCTAACAATTTGCGGTTTAATTCGCCAGCGTTCCCCTCTACAATGTGCGCCTTGCTTGCCAATGCTGCACGCTGACTTTATACCTTGATTAGGAACCACAATGACCGCCACTCTGATTGCTGAGCAAACACCAACTCCCGCGAATGATGCGCAAGATATCTTACAAGATGTCTTTGGTTATCAAAGCTTTCGTGATGGTCAGCAAGAGGTCATAGACCTAGCCGTTGAAGGCAAAGACAGCTTGGTAATTATGCCAACCGGTGGTGGTAAATCTCTGTGTTACCAGATCCCGGCTTTAGTGCGTGATGGACTGACTTTAGTTATCTCACCGCTCATTTCATTGATGAAAGACCAAGTTGACCAATTGAAGGCCAATGGTGTGGCGGCTGAGTGCATAAACTCATCGATGCCACGCGAACAACTGTTGAGCGTGTTCAACCGCATGAACTCAGGCCAATTGAAGATGGTTTATGCTTCACCAGAGCGTGTGTTGATGCGTGACTTCATCGAGCGCTTACAAGGCTTACCGCTTTCGATGATTGCGGTGGATGAGGCACACTGTATCTCTCAGTGGGGACACGATTTCCGCCCTGAGTATGCTTTGCTAGGCCAGCTTAAACAGTATTTCCCGCATGTGCCTTATATGGCGCTGACAGCAACCGCTGACGATGCGACGCGCAAAGATATTATCTCGCGTTTGCAGCTGGTGGAGCCGCACACTTACTTAGGCAGCTTCGATCGCCCTAATATTCGCTACAACCTAGTTGAGAAGCACAAGCCCGTGTCTCAGGTGGTTCGCTACCTAGAAACACAGAAAGGCAATTGCGGCATCATCTATTGTGGCAGCCGTAAGAAAGTGGAAATGGTGACCGAGAAGCTGTGCAATAACGGTATTCGCGCTGCGGGTTATCATGCAGGCATGGACACCGACGAACGCGCTTACGTTCAAGAAGCTTTCCAACGTGATGACATTCAGATCGTGGTCGCGACTGTGGCGTTTGGTATGGGCATCAACAAACCCAACGTGCGCTTTGTGGTGCACTTTGATATTCCACGTAATATCGAATCTTACTATCAAGAGACAGGCCGTGCAGGTCGTGATGGCTTGCCTGCTGAAGCGATGATGTTGTTTGACCCTGCTGATATGGGTTGGCTGCGTCGTATGCTGGATGAGAAAGAAGAAGGCCCGCAAAAACAAGTTGAGATGCACAAGCTGAACGCGATGAGTGCCTTTGCCGAAGCGCAAACCTGTCGTCGTCAGGTTCTGTTGAACTACTTTGGCGAATATCGCGAGAAGCAATGTGGCAACTGCGATATCTGCCTAGATCCACCAAAACACTTTGATGCGACCCAAGAGGCACAGAAGGCGTTGTCTTGTGTGTACCGCGTTAATCAGTCATTTGGTATGGGCTATGTGGTGGAAGTGATGCGCGGTATGCAGAACATCCGTGTACGCGATAATGGTCACGATAAGCTGTCTACTTACGGTATCGGCCGCGACCATAGCCACGATTACTGGATCAGTATCTTCCGTCAGCTGATTCACAAAGGTTTGTTGTTCCAGAACATCACTCGTAATTCGACATTACAGCTAACAGAAGAAGCTCGACCGCTATTGCGTGGTGAGATGTCTTTGGAATTGGCTGTGCCTCGTTTAGATACCGCAGTGCGTAATGCGAAGTCCGATAAGCTAAGCAGCAAGAACTACGATAAGAAGCTGTTTGCCAAACTGCGTAAGCTGCGTAAGTCGATTGCTGATGAAGATGGCTTGCCACCATACGTGGTATTCAGTGATGCGACGCTGATTGATATGGCTGAAATCCTACCCACATCTTATGGCGAGATGCTGGCAGTAAATGGCGTTGGTCAGCGTAAACTTGATAAGTACGCAGACCCATTCTTAGATTTGATTCAAGAACACATCACCACACACGGCTAGCTTGCAAGAAACGACTAGCTTATAAAACGATTGGCTTATAGAAAAAGAATAAGGTTGATAGGGACATGACAACACCAACAGAATTTGGCTTAAGAGAGTATTTGGCTGAGGAAGGGCGTTTATTGATTACGTCTCCAAGTTTTGATTTTGATTCTTATGAAGTACTAGGTGAAAAGCTGGTGGCATTGCTGTCAGCGTCAGTTGTTGAAAAGCAATGGGACGCCGATATGCATTCTTGGTTGATTGATTTTGAAGATTGTCGGATGTTTTTAAAGTCTGAACATTACAGTGAATCAATCTGGTTTGAGTCGTTAAACGCTGAAGAAAGCCGAGAAGAGTTCGATTATCTCGCGACGCTTTTCAAGCGCGGTTTCTAACTTTTTGCATGGCTTCTGAAACGTAGCTTCTAAACCTGGCTTTTGAAACTTGGCTTCTAACGTCACTCATCAATAAAAGTGAGGATAAACGTTTGCGTTTGTTCTCACCGTTGCAGCCAATATTGATTAATGTATAATCGCCCGCCGCTCAATAGAGCAAATTATAGAAACATTTTTAATTCACATTATTGGTAAGAGCTTTCTTAGTTTATTCGAAGAAATGACTCGATTTGGGTTCCCTCACCCCCAAACCAAACTAAAAAGGTACAGCATGAGTAACTTTACCCCTGCGCAACAGCGCAAAGCCCTAGCACTATTAGTTTTGTTCCATTTAGTGATTATTGCGTCAAGCAACTATTTGGTTCAGCTACCTTTTACCGTCTTCGGTATGCACACCACTTGGGGTGCTTTCACTTTCCCGTTTATCTTCCTAGCGACCGATCTCACAGTACGCATTTTTGGCGCGCAGCTTGCTCGTAAAATCATTTTCTTAGTGATGTTGCCTGCACTGGCCGTTTCTTATTTATTGTCTGTGGTGTTCTTTGAAGGTTCATTCCAAGGCTTTAGCCAACTAGGCGAGTTCAACCTGTTTGTTGCACGCATCGCAGCGGCAAGCTTCATGGCTTATTTGCTCGGTCAGATCTTGGATGTGCATGTGTTCAACCGCTTACGCCAAATGAAGCAATGGTGGGTTGCGCCAACGTGTTCGACACTTTTTGGTAATGCCATTGATACGATCGCGTTCTTTGCGATTGCTTTCTACCAAAGCCCAGATCCATTCATGGCTGAGCACTGGACTGAGATTGCGTTGGTTGATTACGGATTCAAACTTATCATCAGCTTAGGCTTGTTCGTGCCTATGTACGGTGTGCTTCTAAATTACGTAGTTAAGAAGCTAACCGCTGTGAACCCTGACTTTAAAGCGACAGGTGTTAACGCTTAAGTTTAGATTTGTAACGCAAAGCATTAATGCAGCGATAAGAAAAAGCCCAAGTTAGTAGACTAACTTGGGCTTTTTTAATTTCTAGCGTCAGATACTAAGATCAGAGGCATTCAATATTCAATGGCCAGCCAATATCGGTTTGTCGATTGGATTCGATTTCTAGCTCTGCGGCTGTGAGAGGGTTGTCTTGCAGCCATTGTTTAGAAAGCGTCAAGGTCAGATTGTTGTCATCCGTCGTCAGCTTGAACTCAGGCTCTAGCGCTGGATTACGACGGTGAGTCAACAAAATAGCTAA
Source organism: Vibrio sp. 10N.239.312.C11 (assembly GCF_041466065.1). Classification (NCBI taxonomy): domain Bacteria; kingdom Pseudomonadati; phylum Pseudomonadota; class Gammaproteobacteria; order Vibrionales; family Vibrionaceae; genus Vibrio; species Vibrio sp. 10N.239.312.C11. The sequence goes on along the minus strand of NZ_JBFSRZ010000049.1, from coordinate 8,905 downwards.
ACGCAGAATTCGTAAAATACGCTTGCTGCTGGTGCCTGAGATTGCATGTTGCTCTGGCAATGAAGTTAACTGTTCGCGGTAGCGGCGTGTTAACTCACCCAAGCAGTGCTTTTGCGCTCGAGTAAAGCCAGGTAGGTCTAAGTTCTGCAGTAGGTAAGCACTGTGCTCGCCGCCTTTTTTGAAATCGATTGTTAAACCAATCTCATGAAGCTTCGCCGCTGTTTGTAATAGCACACCTGCTTGAGGTTCAGAAACCCACGTTTCGGCGCCCGCTTGCTCTAATAGAGTCTGTGCGACTACAGCAACTTGTTCACTGTAGCTTACGTCCATTTGGTAGCGTGATTGCACGCTCTTAATGGTACGAGCGCGAATATCTTCTTGGCGAAACTCATCAACCATCTCGTAGGCGAGACCTTCACGGAGTGCGCCGCCAGCGAGTGTCATTGAATCAATTTCAAGCAGCTCAAAAATCGCGATAAGAATAGAAAGACCACTTGGGAACACTAGTGCGCGCTCAAGGGTTAAGCCTTCAATCTCAAGCTCTTCTAAGCGCTCTGTAATCATCGCTTGTTTCTGTAGACGCTTGAGTTTGGCATGAGTAATGACTTCATCCATGCCTTGCGCCAACATGATTTCTTGCAGTGCTTGAACGGTACCACTGGCACCAACACACACATCCCACCCGATATCAGTGTAGCTATCTAGGATAGGAGCCAACGTAGACTTGGCCGCTTCAATGGCATTGTTGAAGTTGGTTGCGGTTAATTGGCGATCTTTAAAGTGGCGTTCAAGCCAAGTAACACAACCCATCTTCAGGCTGGTTAAGGCTTTGGCTGAGAAACCTTCACCGATGATCATCTCGGTACTTGCACCACCAATATCAACCACTAGTCGGCGGCCGCTGCCACCAGAAGTGTGTGCTACGCCTTTATAGATAGTCGCAGCTTCTTCTTCACCAGAGATAACATTGATGTCGTAACCAAGGATCTGGTTCGCTTTCTCGAGAAATATATCCACATTGATAGCGGTACGTAGGGTCGCTGTACCAACAATGCGGATATTTTCTTTCGGAATATCTCGCAGTCGCTCTGCAAAGAGACTCAAACAGTCCCAACCGCGCTGCATGGCTTCAGTACTAAGCGCATTATTTTCATCTAAGCCCGCAGCTAAACGAACTTTGCGCTTAATTTTAGCCATGGTTTGTACGCTGCCATCGATATGACGCACAACGAGCATATGAAAACTGTTCGACCCGAGGTCGATTGCAGCATAAAGCGGTGGTGACACTGTTTGACTCATAAGCGACTAAGCTTCCTTGTTATGACGCGGTTGGCGTGGGCGACGGTTCTGGTTTGGTTTACGGTTACCGTTGCGTGGGCCATTGTTGTTTGAGCGACGTTGTTGCGGGTTACGTGTACGTAAGCGCATCGGTGCTGGCAGATCTTCCAGTAGTGCAGAAGCATCGTAGTCAGACATTGGGATAGCGTGCTCAATGTATTCTTCGATTGGTGGCAAGTTGATTGCGTAATCTTCACAAGCAAAGCTGATCGAGTGACCGCTTTCACCAGCACGACCTGTACGGCCGATACGGTGAACGTAATCTTCACAATCGTCAGGTAGGTCAAAGTTGAATACGTGTGTTACTTGAGGGATGTGTAGGCCACGTGCTGCAACATCCGTTGCGACAAGCAGGTCAACATCACCTTTAGTGAATTGCTCAAGAATCTTTTCACGTTTCTTCTGAGGAACATCGCCGGTTAGTAGGCCAACACGGTGACCATCGGCAGCCAAGTGGCCCCAAACTGATTCACACTTGTGCTTAGTGTTAGCGAAGATGATTGCGCGATCTGGCCACTCTTCTTCGATTAACGTTTGTAAAAGAGCCATCTTATGTTCGTTAGAAGGGTAGAACAGCTCTTCTTGAATACGGTGACCAGTCTTGCGCTCAGGTTCAACAACCACGTGCTCTGGGTTGTGCATATGTTCGAATGCAAGTTCTTGTACGCGGTAAGACAGTGTCGCAGAGAACAACATGTTTAGGCGATCTTTTGGCTCAGGCATACGACGGAACAAGAAGCGGATGTCTTTGATGAAACCAAGATCGAACATGCGATCAGCTTCGTCAAGAACAACTGCTTGAATGTGGTTAAGGTTAAATACCTTTTGCTTGTAGAAATCGATGATGCGGCCAGTCGTACCAATTAAGATATCAGCGCCTTCTTCGATCTTACCTAGTTGCTTGTCGTAGCTTTCGCCACCGTAAGCTAATGCTGCCTTGATACCTGTGCTTGCAACCAGAGAGTCAGCATCGTTGTAGATCTGAATCGCGAGTTCACGCGTTGGTGCCATAATAATCGCACGTGGCTGGTTAGGCTTACGGCCTTCATGCTCAGGTGTTTTTAGCAGGTGATTAAAAGTAGCAGTAAGAAACGCAAGCGTTTTACCAGTACCCGTTTGGGCCTGGCCTGCAATGTCTTGGCCGGTGAGCAGTACCGGGAGCGCCAAGGCTTGGATAGGGGTACAATAGTCGAACCCTTTTTTCTCCAATCCTTCAATGACTTGCGGAAGTAAATCCAAGTCGGCGAACTTTTGCTCTGTGATATGCGTCTTTTTCATTGCTATAGAATATCAGCTTAAGCTTGCAATACGAAAGTAAATACATTCCAATAGGGCATCTATTTACTGGTTATCATCCAACCAGTTCTAAAAAACACATTGGAGTGGAAGATGAGTGATAAGATTTTGCAGCTAACTGATGACGGTTTTGATAACGATGTAATCAACGCTGCAGGCCCTGTTCTTGTTGATTTTTGGGCAGAATGGTGTGGTCCATGTAAAATGATTGCGCCGATTCTTGATGAAATCGCAAACGAGTACGAAGGTCAGCTCACAATCGGTAAATTAAATATCGACCAAAATGCTGGTACTCCACCAAAATTCGGTATTCGCGGTATTCCAACGCTACTTCTTTTCAAAGATGGTGGCGTAGCAGCAACTAAAGTTGGTGCATTGTCTAAAACTCAACTTAAAGAGTTCCTAGACGCTAACCTATAATCAGGTGAGTATTTGAAAAGAAACCGCGCAGTTAACAAATGCGCGGTTTTGTTTTTTCTAAGCTATGGACTAGTCTTAGTTTTAGTGCTAATTTATCGCACGTTAATTGAACAAATTCTCTTCTTGGTCGAGCCTGTGACCAAATCCTTCTTAACTTAAGAAAACAGACCCTATTTTGACTAAACAAACTTCCACCACTATGAATCTTACTGAACTGAAGAACAGACCTGTGTCTGAACTTGTTAAACTTAGCGAAAGCCTAGGTCTTGAAAATCAAGCTCGCTTAAGAAAACAAGACATTATCTTCTCCATCCTTAAAGCACACGCAAAAAGTGGTGAGGACATCTTTGGTGATGGTGTTCTAGAAATTCTTCAAGACGGTTTTGGCTTCCTACGTAGCGCAGACAGCTCATACCTTGCTGGTCCTGATGATATTTATGTATCACCGAGCCAGATTCGTCGTTTTAACCTTCGTACAGGTGACTCTATTGGCGGTAAAATCCGTCCACCTAAAGATGGCGAACGTTACTTTGCTCTGCTTAAAGTAAATACGGTTAACTACGATAAACCAGATAACGCTCGTAACAAGATTCTTTTCGAAAACCTTACTCCTCTTCACGCCAACGAACGTATGGTGATGGAAGCGGGTAATGGCGCAACTGAAGATATCACAGCTCGTATTCTTGACCTTGCTTCTCCAATCGGTAAAGGTCAGCGTGGTCTGATTGTTGCTCCGCCAAAAGCGGGTAAGACAATGCTTCTGCAAAATATTGCTCAAAGCATTGCCCGTAACCATCCTGAGTGTGAACTAATGGTTCTACTTATCGATGAGCGTCCAGAAGAAGTAACAGAAATGCAACGCCTAGTTAAAGGCGAAGTAATCGCATCGACGTTTGATGAACCAGCATCTCGCCACGTACAAGTAGCAGAAATGGTAATCGAGAAGGCGAAGCGTCTTGTTGAACACAAGAAAGACGTGGTTATCCTACTGGATTCAATTACTCGTCTAGCTCGTGCTTACAACACTGTGATTCCTTCATCAGGTAAAGTTCTTACTGGTGGTGTTGATGCGAATGCTCTACATCGTCCAAAGCGTTTCTTCGGTGCGGCACGTAACGTAGAAGAAGGCGGTAGCTTAACTATCATCGCAACAGCACTGGTTGATACTGGTTCTAAGATGGATGAAGTTATCTACGAAGAATTCAAAGGTACAGGTAACATGGAACTGCACCTTAACCGTAAGATTGCTGAAAAACGCGTATTCCCAGCGATTGATTTCAACCGATCTGGTACTCGTCGTGAAGAGCTTCTTACCAAGAACGATGAACTACAGAAGATGTGGATTCTGCGTAAGATTGTTCACCCAATGGGCGAAATCGATGCGATGGAATTCCTTATCGACAAGCTAGCAATGACTAAAACGAACGATGAGTTCTTTGACGCAATGCGTCGTCAGTAGTATTGATTAGCTTATAGTTATTAAAAAGCGCTGCCTTCGGGTGGCGCTTTTTATTTGCATTTTGTAGCGACAGCTTGCAGAATGGGCAAAAGTGTTACGAGGAAGTTAAAATGCAACATGGACTGTTGTCATCATTACTCCTGTCTACTTCACTGTTACTTTCACCGGTTGGTATGAGTTATGCCACCGAGATGTCTCCACTTACAGTAGAGTCTTGGCTTGAGAATGATCAAGTAAAACTGAAAACTGCTGAATTACTCGAGCTTGTCGTGCGTGACGAAGTCAATTCGCTACGCTTTTCGCTTGAGCGTCTGACATTTCCCCAGCAAGAGGTGGCTCGTTACCGGCTCTTGAAGAAGATCGAACAGCAAGAGATCGTTCTCACCCCTAAGATGTCTATTTTCATAGAACAGCAACTCGCTATCACGCCGACCTACCAAGTATTAGAGCGTGGGGATGGCTACGAGTTTACGGTACCTGCTTTTAATTACCCTTCGATTGCTAATCGACTGATCAAGCAATGGCACCAAGACCAGAAGACACTGGTGTTTGTACTGGATGCAGAAAAGCAGACACTTAACCTTAATGAGTGGTTGTCAGGGCCTGAGTATCAAGTTCAAACACGAGAAGCGCTACTAATTCGAGAGCTAGACAGTTTGTCTCCTGAAGCGGTCGACTATCTGACTAGGCAACTCACCGCATCTTCTATTGTTAGCTGGTTACCCTCTACCGAGGTGGTAGTTCGATTAGCGCAAGTGAGCGAAGACCCTGAGGTCTATAAGATTCTATGGCGAATGAAGGCCGATTATCATAGCCAAGCAGAGTTAGAGCGACTTGCTAAAACTAAACAAACGTTCGCGTTGGAACAGGTAATGGCAGCGACTAAGAATCCTCGTTTGAAAGATGAAGCGATTACTTTGCTTACCAAGGTGAACCCGCTATCAGAAGAGGTGAAGCAGTTCCTTGTCTCTAGGATGGCGATTGCCGATGAAGCGCCATTAGTCGCCCGTGAATTAGCCAAACAAGGTCACACGCTCTGGTTGCAAGATCTTGTGAATGATAACCCTCAGGTGAAGAGCTCTTTGATCGAGCAAGCATTACCGTAAAGTGGATTTTGCCTCTCAATAACCACACTAAAAAGGGGGATCTCAGCGTCACCCTTTTTGATATACTGAGCGCAGAATAATCAGCATGTAGAAGCCCTATGAGTTTTAAAGATTTACGTGATTTTGTCGACCACCTTGAAAGCATTGGTCAGTTGAAACGCATTTCTCACCCTGTCGACCCAGACTATGAAATGACCGAGATTAGCGACCGTACTCTACGTGCTGGTGGCCCGGCTCTTTTATTTGAAAATCCCGTAGGCTATGACATGCCTGTTTTGACCAATCTATTCGGTACACCTGATCGGGTAGCCATTGGTATGGGGCGTCAAGAGGTCAAAGAGTTACGCGAAGTAGGTAAGTTGCTTGCTTACTTAAAAGAACCCGAGCCACCAAAAGGCTTTAAAGACGCTATCGATAAGCTGCCTGTGTTTAAGCAGGTCTTAAATATGCCAGCTAAGCGTCTTCGTAAGGCGGCCTGTCAACAAATCGTATGGCAGGGTGATGACGTCGACCTAGATAAAATTCCGGTGATGAGCTGTTGGGCGGACGATGTCGCGCCGTTGCTAACGTGGGGTTTAACGGTTACTCGTGGTCCAAACAAGAAACGCCAAAACTTAGGTATCTATCGTCAACAGAAGATCGGCAAGAATAAAATCATCATGCGGTGGTTGGCCCACCGTGGTGGAGCGCTTGATCTACGTGATTGGATGGAAACCAACCCAGGCAAGCCATTCCCTGTATCGGTAGCGTTTGGTGCCGATCCTGCCACCATTCTTGGTGCCGTTACGCCAGTTCCAGATACCTTATCGGAATACGCGTTTGCCGGCTTGTTACGTGGCAGTAAAACTGAGGTCGTTAAATCAATCAGTAACGACCTAGAAGTGCCAGCGAGTGCTGAAATCGTAATGGAAGGTTATATCGACCCGAATGAGTTCGCAGACGAAGGACCATACGGAGACCATACTGGTTACTACAACGAGAAAGAAAAGCATCATGTGTTTACTATTACTCATGTAACCATGCGCGAGAATCCGATCTATCACAGTACCTATACTGGCCGTCCACCTGATGAGCCTGCAGTATTAGGTGTTGCGTTAAATGAAGTGTTTGTTCCTATTCTTCAAAAGCAATTCCCAGAGATAGAAGACTTCTACTTGCCACCTGAAGGTTGTTCTTACCGAATGGCAGTAGTGACCATGAAGAAGCAATACCCAGGTCACGCTAAGCGAGTGATGATGGGTGTATGGTCTTTCCTACGCCAATTCATGTACACCAAATTTGTTTTGGTATGCGATGAGGATGTTAACGCACGTGATTGGTCTCAAGTGACCGCTGCTATGTGTGAACATATGGATCCGTCTCGTGATAGCCTGATGATAGAGAACACACCTATCGATTCACTAGACTTCGCATCGCCAGTGGTAGGTTTAGGCTCAAAAATGGGTTTAGACATTACTAAGAAGTGGGATGCGGAGCTGGCACTATCGCCTAATGCTAAACCTTTACCTATAGACAGTCAGCATATTGAAGGTTGCCTAGCTGAGCTAGCCGAAACCTTCCCTGAAATTATTGATATTCATTTGCAGAATGACAATGCGTGCATGGTCGTTGTGTCTATCGATAAGCAAGCTGCAGGTAACGGTAAAAAAATCATTGAAGCGGTTTGGTCTCAGTTCGATGAGAACAAGTTTGTCATCGTATGTGATAGTGACGTTAACGTCAGTGACTGGAATGACATTATCTGGGCGGTGACTACAAGAATGGATCCGGCAAGAGATACGTTCTTTCTGAAAAACCAAACTGGACACTCAAAAATGGGTCTAGATGCGACAAACAAGTTTGAAGGTGAATGCCTGCGTGAGTGGGGTGTTCCAATCACTAAGAACCCAGACGTCGTTAAAAAGATTGATAGCATTTGGGAACAACTAGGAATCTCATGAGCTTCCAAGTAACCTTATACCCAGAAAATATCAGTTTTACCGTAGAAAAAGGGCAAACGGTTTTGGATGCTGCGCTCAACAGCAATATTAATTTTCCAAACCGCTGCCAAGTTGGTGCATGCGCTATGTGTATGTGCAAAAAATTAGAAGGCCAAGTGAGTTACCACCTTGAACCCATGCTCACAGAGAAAGAGCAGTTACAAGGTTGGATTTTTGCTTGCCAAGCATTTGCAGAAAGTAATTTAGTTCTAACCTTTGCCGATTAAGGGTTAGTGAGAGGAAGAACATGACTATTAAATGTAAAGTGAAATCTATCGAGCCTTTGGCTTGTAACACTTACCAAATCCTACTTCACCCAGAAACACCGGTCGCTTTTAAAGCGGGCCAATACTTGATGGTTGAAATGGGTGAAAAAGACAAGCGTCCATTTTCGATTGCAAGCAGCCCTTGTCGTCATGAAGGCGAGCTTGAGTTACACATTGGTGCAGCTGAGCACAATGCTTACGCTTCAGAAGTTGTTGAGGCAATGAAGAAAGCGCAAGCTGAAGATGGCGACATAGCTATTGATGCTCCGCACGGTGATGCGTGGGTTAAAGAAGAAAGCGATCGTCCTCTGTTATTAATTGCTGGTGGTACTGGCTTTAGCTACGTGCGCTCTATTCTCGATCACTGCATCGCGCAGAACAGTAAAAAAGAGATTCATCTATACTGGGGCGCAAAAGATGAGTGCCAACTGTATGCGAAAGAAGAGCTTGTCGACATTGCAGCAAAACACAGCAATGTACATTTTGTACCAGTAGTAGAAGAAGCACCTGAAGTTTGGCACGGTCAAACGGGTAATGTACTTGAAGCAATCACGCAAAGTTTCGAATCATTAGCTGATTTTGATATCTACATTGCGGGCCGTTTCGAAATGGCAGGTGCTGCAAGAGACTTGTTTACTCAGAATAAAGAAGCAAAGCGTGACCATATGTACGCAGATGCTTACGCGTTTATCTAAGAATTCTTTTAGATTTAGAGCAAAAAGAGAGCAGAAATGCTCTCTTTTTTCCGTTTAGGTGAACTATTAGGCACTTAAGCTCTATTTGTTCATTTTTCATGAAAAAGTAGTTGCTAAGCTGAGAGGGTTCCCTATAATGCGACACCACTGAGACGGCAGACGCCACAAGGCTTCAGCAAGAATCAGTCAGACGGAAAGCGACAAAAATTAATTTTCAAAAAGTGTTTGACACTGAATGTTAATTCGCTAGAATGGCCGTCCACTTCGAGAGGCTCCTTACTTAAAAGGAACGCTCAACAAGTGAAGCTCTTTAACAATTTAAACCTATCAATCTGTGTGGGCACTC
>NZ_JBFSRZ010000048.1:0-37680 GCF_041466065.1 Vibrio sp. 10N.239.312.C11 | reverse complement strand
CTGATCAGATCGTAGGTTCTTGATTTAGTTCCATTGAATTACGCAACAAAGCCCTGCTGACCGAGAACTATCAATGACCAGTTACCAGTTACCAATTTCTAATTACCAACAATGCGCTATCAGCTATCAGGTAAAAGCCCTGAATTGCGTACTTCGTAATTTAGACCTTGGTCTTACAGAAACCGAGCGTAAAGGTGGCTAGAATGATTTAAGTCGCTCACCGTTTTATCAAGGAAAATACAAATGGAAGTTGGATTGTTTTGGGCTGAGAAAGGAATGCTAGTACTTGGTGCTCTGTTTGTTTTGACGAGCATGATGCAGTACGGAAGACGCAGTAGTGATTGGAAAGGCGTGATTACTATGTTTTATAAGCGCATCCCAATGAATATTGCGGAATACAAATGGTACCGTCTGGGCATCGCTTTATTGGTGTTTGCTCTGGTTATTCGTTTCGCATTACTGATTCTATGGCCTACATATCAGTTTTAGCTCCCTTGTACTCATTATGTAAAACGGATAAAAACGTCAACCTGATAAACGTGTAGTAGGCGATCAACACGAATAGTTGAGCAAACATGTATGGCTGTTGCGTGAATCGGCAAGTCGAGCCTTAGTAGGCTACTTATTAAGGCTGTTATTCTATAAATTGTCGCGGTCATTTCATGAAATAGTGCAATTACTTTATAAAAAGGCTTGTTACTATCTCTGTAGCATATTGTTTTTCATAAAGAATAATCAGAGATAATCGAATATCCGCTTTTCCCATCAATCTGACTAATAATCTACATATAAATTCATTCACCCCGTACCTGATACGATAATGATCTGTTACACTCCTCGAAATTAGCTTTAATTTGTCGGTGGTGCATTTATGTCGTTCCCAGTTCTTATATGTGATGATTCTGCATTAGCAAGGAAGCAGATGGCTCGATCACTGCCTAGTTCTCTAAATGCAGATATAACTTTTGCTGTTCATGGGCTTAATGCACTTGAAGAGTTAGCTCAAAACCAGTTTAAACTGATGTTCCTCGACTTGACCATGCCAGAGCTAGATGGCTATGGCACATTGGAAGAGATGCAACGCTTAGGTGATAACACACCTGTTGTCGTTGTTTCCGGTGACATCCAACCAAAAGCGCAGCAGAGGGTCATGGATCTTGGTGCTAAAGCGTTTTTACAAAAACCGATCGATAAAGAAGCGTTAAAAGGCATTTTACGTGAACTTGTTGAGCCGCCAACGCAGCCTCAGATGGTTACCCCTACCGCTTTAGATCTCCCAATACTACGCAGACGCGATATCTACATGGAAGTGGCGAACGTAGCAATTGGCCGCGCCGCCGATGCACTGGCGCGCCATTTTGATGTATTTGTCCATTTACCACTACCGAACGTGAATATTTTGGAAGTGAGTGAATTGCACATGGCACTTCGCGACTTAGCAGACAACGACCAAGTGTCGGGTGTTTGCCAAGGCTTTAGCGGAGAAGGTATTGCAGGTGAAGCGTTAGTCTTGCTGAGTGATTCCAGTGTGAGCGATCTTAAAAAGCTCATGAAGGTGCCAACAGAAAGCGAACAGTTAGAAGAATTAGAGCTGTTGATGGATGTATCTAACATCCTTGTGGGTTCATTCCTGAATGGGTTAGGTGAGCAGTCAGAAGTTCGTTTCTTCCAGAGCTCTCCGGTGTTGCTGGGTCAACACATCTCAATCGATTCCGTTATTGAAAATACCGGCGGCTCATTCAAGAAAACGATGACTTTCGAAGTCAGCTATAACATAGACGGCACTTCAATTCGTTGTGACCTCCTATTCATGTTTGTTGATGAATCTTTGCCACTTCTAGATAATAAATTGGCCTACCTAATGGAGGAGTTTTAATATGTTGAATCTTCCTGCTGAATTTGAACAGTTCCACTGGATGGTGGACATGGTTCAGAACGTCGATATGGGGCTGGTGGTTATTAATCGCGATTTTGAGGTGCAAGTTTGGAATGGCTTCATGACTCACCATAGCGGTAAGCAATCACATGATGCTATCGGTAAGTCGATCTTTGAGTTATTCCCTGAAATCCCAGAAGAGTGGTTTAGGCTGAAAACCAAGCCAGTCTATGATTTAGGTTGTCGCAGCTTTATTACATGGCCACAAAGACCTTACCTGTTCAAGTGCCGCAATGTTCGCCCTGTTACTCAACAAGCTGATTTCATGTACCAGAACGTGACGCTAAACCCGATGCGTTCGCCTACTGGACAAATCACGTCATTGTTCTTGTCGATTCAAGATGCGACTGCAGAAGCGTTAAGCGCTCAAAAGAATTAGCACCTGTCTTAATTCGATACTCATAGCTTGTAAAGAACAATTCAAAACATCGAATAAAAATGGCTAAGGTTAATTACCTTAGCCATTTTTTTTGTTTTTTATCTTCAAACCTAATCTTCCCCCTAGCTTTTCACGTTAACCAATTCTCTTTTTCCATGCGCTTTACTGAATGTTTTAGGTTAAATCAACGAAAGGGCAGCCACGAAATGTGCTTTCGGCGCGGCAATGCTACGGGTGAATAGAAAGTGGATTTATAAAGTTTGAGTTTGAAAGCTTCATTTAATGGAGTGCGAGGGCTGAATTATCAAACCCAAGTGAGTATTGGCCTCTAGATTGAGTCGTTTTCACTCTACTTTTCCAAGTGACGACAAAACAGAAACGTCACCAGACTGCCCAATTTGGTCAAAAACCGATAAAAATTAGAAAAAAATCGAATTTATTTAAGAAAAAAGGCATTTTTTTGTTGGAGAAAAGTGTGGTTTTTATGTGATTTCGAGGCACTTTCTTCACATATTTGCTTAATGAAGGCGATATTGTGTGAAAAGAGAGGAAAACGATTGCGCAATAAACCGACAGCGTGTGCGTGATTGGTTCGCTAAGTTATTAATTAGTAAGAATTTAGTAGAAAAGTGTTACTTGGGAGGTTTTACCAGATATGGAATCTTCGAGAGGATAGCACAAAAAAAAATGAAATATCAGACTTGCTGTTACTAAATCACGACCTATAATGCTGAAAACCGGAGCGTCTGCCAACGCTCCGGTTTTTTTGTGTCCGAAGAAAAGTAAACTCGTCTGCCAACGGTTTTACTACGCATTTCGCGAGAGACACATAATTTTATGAATCAAGGAAAACACCATGCGTATCGAACAAGAACTTAAGTTAGGTTTCAAAGATGTACTCTTCCGTCCGAAGCGTTCTACCCTTAAAAGCCGTTCTCAAGTTGAATTAACCCGCGATTTTACATTCAAGCATAGCGGTCGTCAATGGTCTGGTACTCCAGTAATTGCAGCGAACATGGATTCGGTAGCAAGCTTTGAAATGGCAGCTGCTCTAGCAGAGCACGGTGTTATGACAGCAGTACACAAGCACTACACAGTAGAGCAGTGGGCTGAGTTCGCTAAAACAGCAGACAAGAAAACACTGAACAACGTTTTTGTATCAACAGGTACGTCTGAAGCTGAGTTCGAGAAAGTTAAGAAGATCATGGCTCTTAGCGAAGAGTTTGTATTTATCTGTATCGATATCGCTAACGGCTACTCAGAGCACCTTGTTGAGTTCGTACAGAAAGTACGTGCTGAATTCCCGACTAAAGTTATCTCTGCGGGTAACGTTGTAACGGGTGACATGGTTGAAGAGCTAATCCTAGCGGGCGCAGACATCGTTAAGGTTGGTATCGGCCCTGGTTCTGTTTGTACTACACGTGTTAAAACAGGCGTAGGTTACCCTCAACTTTCTGCAATCATCGAGTGTGGCGACGCGGCACACGGCCTTGGCGGCATGATCATCGGTGACGGTGGTTGTTCATGTGCGGGTGACGTATCTAAAGCGTTCGGCGGCGGTGCTGACTTCGTAATGCTAGGCGGCATGCTAGCTGGTCACTCTGAGTCAGGCGGTGAAGTTGTAGAGCAAGACGGTAAGCAATACATGAAGTTCTATGGAATGTCGTCTCAGTCGGCTATGGACAAGCACTCAGGTGGTGTTGCTAAGTACCGTGCTGCGGAAGGTAAAACTGTTTTACTTCCATACCGTGGTTCAGTTCACAACACGATTTCTGACATCCTTGGTGGTGTACGTTCAACTTGTACATACGTAGGCGCAGCAAAGCTTAAAGAGCTAACTAAGCGTACGACTTTCATCCGTGTGCAAGAACAAGAGAACAACGTATTCGGTAAAGAGTAATCTGAACTGATTCGAATAGTTTGAAAATCAAGAGCCGCTTTTTAGCGGCTCTTTTTTTGTTTGGGACAAAAAGCTACGATTGTTGTGCTACCAGAGTTGCTGGCAATCGGCAGTATTGTTTGAACTCAGATTTATGTTCGGTCAACCGGATAAGCCCTTTATTCGTTGTCTGCTACCACTTGGTTTCAAGTTACTAGGAATCAAAGAAGGCGAAACCGCTACCAACAGTGCAAAGATGTGTATTAATTGGTGGACCAGAAAGGCAGCTTCGAACGTAAGACAGACCAAGCCGACAAGCTTGAATGCCTCACTCAACAAATCAAAGTGCTAGAAAATCGAATAACAGAGATTGACGGCACCCACATCGAAACCGTCAAAGGTAATAGAACCATTAAAGCTAAGAACATCACCGAAGACGCGGACACCATCAAGTTTAATGGCGGAAAAGGGGTGTGCACCGGTGTGAGCATTTGCCCCTTCATAGGAAAACAATATGTCGATGTATCATCCACCGTTTATGCAGGAAAGACTAATGGCATTAAGTAATACATCATTGAAACAGAAATTAGAAACCGAACTGAAAGCTCAGGGCTTTGTGCTCGATGGTGAATTTGCGATGGCGGGCATGATGGCCGAAGCCATTGCGAATGCGGTAGTGGACGAAATTACTCGGAACGCTCAAGTGGAGGTCATCGAGGGGAGCTCGAAGGGAAATTACCAAGTGAGGTAGCTTTAGAAATTATTTTCCAATCAAATTATATACCTAGCTCACATTCGGTGTGTGTATCGGTATGGTATTTTTATCTTAGTTATCAGTTGGCTTAGGCTGTTTATTGAACAATACAAAAGGATAATAATATGAGTTTTTGGAAGGTGCTAGGTGGAGCCGCTATTGGAGTAGGTGCAATTGCAGCAGCCCCTTTTACTGGCGGTGGGTCATTACTTGGAGCTGCCACATTGGCAGGCTCTTTGGCCGGAACAGCAACAGTTGCTGCAGCTGTTGGGGCTGGCGTTGCTGGTGCCGCAGTAGGTGCCAGCTTTGATGGTGATGATGATGCCGAAAAACGAGGAGAAGATAAAGCAACAGCTAAATACGAAGCTAAATATAACAAAATTGAATCTGCTTTCAAAGACGCAGAGAAAAGGCTTAACGATACGGATGATTACTTTAATCTTCTAATCGCAATGGAAGCTGTGGGACTAGCATGTGCAGCTTGTGATGGCGAGGTATCTCAGGAAGAACGAGTTGAAATTGATGAATTTATTTCTGGCGTGATGAGTAGCTCTTTACCACCACATATTAAAACCAAAATAGATGGTATTGCGAATAACCCACCAAATATTACTACTGCTTATGAATATGCCAGCAAAGTGTCTCCAGAGTCTATGGGGCTATTCGAAGAGATTATTGATGTGGTAATGCATGCTGATGATTATGTGCATGAAAACGAAAAAGCATTTTTGGAAGCTTGGAGAAAGCTTGTTGCTTGATAAGGAGTTTTTATGACAACTAGAGCAAAACGATATCAGCAGAGAAAGGCCAATCGTAAAACGTTTCGTGAAACAGCCCATATCAATGAAGTTGCTTCTCAGGAGCTGGTTTCCCAGTTTTTGTCAGAAGAGTCGGATAGCAGCTTTTCTGACAAAATGTTTTTTGTTAGTCCAACTTATGATTTGGAAGTGACAGAGCAAGAAGTAACTGATTCGCTAAACATGTTAGACCGTTCATTTACTAAAGATAAGTACGATGTTCTTTTTGAATCTAGCAAAGAGGTTTTAATTGATCAGCTTTTGTCGCCACTGAAATTGAGTCGCGCAGACCTAGAAGGTGTAGATAGGAATTTTGAATACAACCGAGTTGATTATACCAAATCACCGAAAAGTGTAGGCGGGCAGGGAGTTTCATTTGAGACTCAAAAAAAACGAAGTAAGTTAGATGCCACGACCCCAGAAGGGCAAATTAAAGATATTAACACGGGGGACTATCATGATTCGTCAGTTATGGATTTCGATCATAATAAGCCATTAAAGAGCATGCATGATGACGGTGGTTTTATGTTATCTGATGCGAAAAAAGCGGAATTTGGCGCAGATTCTGACAATCATAGTTTTACACATCAAAGTATAAATCGCTCTAAAGGAGATAAAGACCATAAAGAGTTTGTTGAAGGCTCGAACAATGGCGACCTTGATAAAAGACGTACTAACGCAGTCCATGCTCGAGGTGAACAAGCTGCGGAAAAATACGTTCCTTCTGACTCGCTTGAAAAAACGATTTGGATAGCAAGAGAAGGAGCAAAAGATGGTATCAAAACTGGAGCTAACCAAGGTCTTCAACAAGCGTTAGGAGCTCTGCTTTCAGGTTTTATATCGTCGATTTTTGAAGAGGTTAAAGATGTTATTTCTAATGGTTGGAAAAATGGTGAATATAGTGACTCATGGTTAGGTGTCCTAAAAGTCAGGCTGGGAAGAGTTGCTACTAAGGTATTAGGTCAATGGAAAAATGTTGCCTCAGCTTTTTCTACAGGAGCGATTTCCGGGTTACTTTCTGCGATTTCTACTGCTGTTATAAACATGTTCGTGAGAACGAGCAAGAATGCAGTTAGATTGATTAGAGAAGGTTTTATGTCTCTAATGAAAGCGATTAAAACCCTGATATTTCCTCCTGAAGGTATGACAATGAACCAAGCTGCTCATGAGGCTAGTAAAGTCTTTGCTACTGGTTTAGTGGTTACTGGCGGGATACTAGCGACTGAGTCTATCGCTACTTTTATAAATGGTATTCCTTTTGCTGATACCATCGCTATGGTTATAGGAGGACTGTTATCTGGTTTAGGTTCCCTGTTTGTTGTGTACTTACTGGATAAGCTAGATCTTTTTGGGGTCAACGCAGATGAACGTCATGAGTTTATCATTGGTACTTTAGAGCCAAGAATTGATAGTCGTATAGAGAGTACGGAAGCAATTATTAACCGACTGAATTTAAGTTATTAATTCTCGAAAGTGAAACGATTGCGGCATTCATTGTAAAATAGCGCTATTTATGGGTGTGAATCTTCGTTTTTTTACTGTTTTTACATACATAGATATCAAATTAAATAATTGATTTTATTTTGATTGTTGTGCTTTTTGTTAAGTTCCACGGCATGTCTTCACAGTCGACTATGGACAAGCACTCAGGTGGTGTTATTAAGTACCGTGCTGCGGAAGGTAAAACTGTTTTACTTCCATACCGTGGTTCAGTTCACAACACAATTTCTGACATCCTTGGTGGTGTACGTTCAACTTGTACATACGTAGGCGCAGCAAAGCTTAAAGAGCTAACTAAGCGTACGACTTTCATCCGTGTACAAGAGCAAGAGAACAACGTATTCGGTAAAGAGTAATCTGAACGAGTTCGAATAGTTTGAAAATCAAGAGTCGCTTTTTAGCGGCTCTTTTTTGTTTGGGGCTTGCAAACACATTATTGCCCCATTGTTAGTTTCGTCAAAAAGCCTACGTTCTAGGTCGGGTGGGTTTTGACCAAATATAACTAATCTGACACCCAAAACCCACAAAGCCCGAAAAATGGACGTCATAGTGTTGTTAGCTCAAATGAATTCGCTGATTTTTGCCCTGAAAATCACACTGAAAGCGTCCCAAATATCCGCTTAGAGCGTTTTAGGCGGTCTGAGGGTGATTTTGGATAGCAAAGTCGCACATTTGTCATAATAGGAATACTGGATTTAGAATTTGGTTTAAATATTATGCCGAAATTACGAATCCGTCTTAGACGTTGTTAGCCGTATTTTCACGGTGATTAATCCAAAACATATTTTTGACTTAAAGCAAACTTACTAATTTCTTCAGAATATTCCTGCAAAAATTTATTCTTATCGATATGAGGCTTGGCGATATGTGCTGGTACTTGATCCATAAATGAGAAATGATCGCCACCTTCAACAACTCTCATTTCCACCATTTGCGGACTGGGCATGGTTTGAGCCAACCATTCCGTTTGGACGCTCGGTGTAATCTCATCTTCTGAGCCAACCCACGCAAAAATGGGAATATTAACTGTGTCAAGTGAACCTGGAGCATAAAAAAACTTAGTTGGCGCAGCCAAAATTACCAAAGACACTAGTCTGTTGTCCGGCAAAATATCAACTATTTCTCTTGAGCTCGTTTGCATCTCTGCGCCAGCTAAAGCGATAAGTGTAGCAGCACCAATCGAGTGCCCTATTCCTATCACTTTTGAATTAGGTTGTGTACATGCTTTTAGAGAGAGAGAGAGCCGTCTTGCTCTAAGAGATAATTCAGTTTTATTAGGAAAATGATTTGTAAGCATCTCAAAACATGGAGCAATTATTGTACACCCTGATTTTTTTAGTGTATCCAAAAGAGTTGAATATCGTTCAGGCATTCCACCTGAGCCGACAGAAAACAGAATAACTGGACTGTTTTGTTCACCAGACTCGTGTACCAAAACTTTAAATGGTTCATCGCCATCTTGTATTATCTTGGTTTGCATAAAATTTCTCCTAGGCTTTGCTATTGTGGATACATTTAGCTCTTTATATTCGGCGATGAGCCGTTCTTTCATCTTGAGGTATTTTTGGACGGTCAACATCAATTTAAGGGCTTAAAAGACGGTTTAGTCTATTTAGATGGTAATATGACTCTTCCTTAATGGAGTGTAGATTTTACGTAACGTTCGTTGTGCGTAGGTGGTTGATTTACCATAATTGCATTTACTATTTAATTGGTAGGTAGATCTCTGTTAACAACCCACACTCATTAACTTCATGAGCAAAATTTAAGTAACGGAAGAAACAAGGGAAGTCTCTTAATTCTTCGCCACTATCTGGCAGCCATTTATGATACAAGTGATACACGGTGTTGCTAATACTATCATGGCTTCCTTCATGGACAGCCATGGCGCATCTGCCACTTGGTATTGTTCCAGATTTTATTCCATAGGCGTTTGCTGGAACCTCTCCTCCGTGCAAGCCACAGATATCAAACTGAAACTCATCATCAGGCGTATCGTTTGGGTCAGAGTAAGGAATACCAAATGTTTCGCTGGTTTTTATTGGCGATAAACCTGTTGATTTTCGCCAATTTATGAACTTGGCTACTGTCTCGTATACCAGTCTTGGGTTGCCTTTATGTACAATTAATGCAACTTCTCTTTTTTCGAAGTCTACGACTTGAACGTCCTTTACACTTTCTCCTGTTATCGGTGGATGATATTCATACTTTGAGTGCCAAGCGCGCCATTCAGGCTGATTTCTAAATTGGGAAGGTGATTGTCCAAATATCCTAGAAAAAGCACGGCTAAAGGCTTCTAGGCTTGTGAAGTGAGCTTCAAAGGCAATATCAGTAACACTGTACTCTGACTCGAATGCTAACCTGAAAGAAGCGCGTTTCATTCGTGCCAGCAACACATATTGCATAGCGCTAATCCCCATAAACGCTTTAAAGATACGATGAAAATGGTACTTTGAACTGGCAGCTACAGAACTTAGCTGCTCAAGTGAGAACTCGCCATCTAGGTTACCATCTATAAAATCGCACACTTTTTTTATTTGTCGTTCATGATGTTTAATCACGCTCACTGTTTTTATACTCCAACTTAAAAATCTTAGAAATGATACTCAAGAAGATTTTATTATGCCTGATTGAAATTGCTAGATGACGGGTAGTAGACAGTTTATGGAGGGCTAATAGGTATGCTTAGTTGCCATATCAGCAAGCTATAACGTCATCTTAACTGCGTGGCACTCAGTGCTTACTTCTGTTCATTTTCGTTGACGGTTAGCACCTCAGCAAAGATTGTAATACAGCATTTTGCAGTACTAAAACTTATCCGTAGTTTTCTAATTTAAGTGGCTACTCTAACAAGGTTTTGTCCAGAAATGTGTTTTAGATAAGTGGATAATTACGAATATCGAACCTTCGTATCTATTAATAAATGTGTCAACTTGTGTCTTTTCAACAGAAAGAGCCGCTGTTTAGCGGCTCTTTCTGTTTGAGTTCTAGCTATCACTCAGAAGAGCTAGAACTTTCAAATTTTCTACTTCGCATAATTCGAAGGAAAAAGTGCTCGCTTCGCTTCTTCATCACGTTCGGTTTTAAATTCAACGTCTTTGCCGATTTCGCGAGCACGCAGTGCAGCAGGGCGAGTGTTGATTGCGTTAAACCAGCGCTTCAAATTCGGGTAAGGTTCTAGGCCTTCTTCACCAAGCACGAAAGGTGCTTTATCAATCCAACCCCATGCCGCGACATCTACGATGGTGTACTCATTTCCGACGAAAAACTCACGACCTTCCATATGTTTCTCTAACACTTCGTAGTGACGTTGTGCTTCACGTAGGTAGCGATTTACCGCGTAATCTAAGCCTGATGGCGCAGCATGACGGAAGTGTACCGATTGACCCGAATAAGGGCCAAGTCCGCTTGCGATAAACATCATCCAAGATAATAGTTCAGCTCTGTCTTCTGGCTGACCAGCTAGCTTGCCTGTTTTCTCGGATAGGTACAGCAGGATAGCGTTAGAGTCGAATACACGTTGTCCTTCGTCTTCAATCGCAGGCGTTTTGCCATTTGGATTGATCAAGCGATATTCCGGTGTGTGTTGTTCACCCTTTAAGGTATCGATAGGAACAAGTTCAAAATCTAGGTCTGTCTCTTCTAGAAAAAGAGCGATCTTCATTGGGTTGGGTGTTTGGTGAAAATAGAACTTAAGCATGGGGTAACTCCTTGTATTGATAATTCATTAAAGTACCACTTGAACGGCCGTTCAATAATTGATTTTGAATTATTTGAAAATATGTCGATTCGCATTTAGAGGCCATATGTTTAGAGCTTCGTTATCTGTGGGGAGGTTCAACATCGAACAATTCGGTGTGTTGGATTTTAAGTTGTTGAAAAAATGAGCTTAAAGTTGCTGTTTGGGCGTGTTGTTTTCTGCGGAGTTTGGATTTGTGATGGGTGGTTTTCGGTGGAATAGGGCGTATGAAATCCGCAGTCAGATATTCCAACAAAAACGTTGAGCACTGGTTCAAACCAGAATTATCTGGATACACAGGCTTATTGGTAAGTTCAAAATCGTGATCTGTTGCCACACCTTATGCAACAAATGAATATTAACCTCGGAGATTCTGGTGTGGTTCACAGTTTTTTAATCTTAGGGACTTACATTGGTGAGCAAATCTGATGTGAACACTTAACGACACAGGATCTTTCCATGAAAAAGAACATTATCGCCCTCGCTCTTGGTGGCATGCTCGCTTTTGGCGCAACACCTTATTCTTTTGCTGCTAACGATGGCGCAGTACAAGCTTCTGCCGATTACGCGCAGTTGGTGACTAAGCGACAAGTTGTCGACCAATTACTTCTTGATGCGTTGCAGGCCTTTAAGTCTCCGGCAAGAATTTCTCACGCGGGCTTCACGGCTAAAATGCCAAGCAACATGGAAATTGTGACTAACCGATTGTTAGAAGCGTACCAGCTAGAACCTTACCGTACTGACTTGTTGATCTCGGCAGCGAACGCTCAGATCTACAACAAGAACGCAGAACGCGCTATTGAGTTGTTTGAACAAGCACTGACGGTTGCGCCAGACGATGTCGACCTTCATGCGTATCTAGCGGTTTGGCAGCGATTTGAAGGCAACGACAGTGAATCGAATAAGCACATGGAGAAGCTGGAAAGCCTGAATAAAGGTAAAGCAGAAGACATCAAACGTATTTTTGCAACGGTCGACCGCGTGTTAGAAACACCTCTTAAAGAGTCTGCGGATAAGGGACTGTTGAGCGACCACGGTGCCATCGTCACTTTGGGCTACGCGCTTAACCCTGATGGCTCTATGCATGAGATCTTGATTGAACGTCTTGAAACGACATTAGCAATGTCGAAAGCGAACCCAGACGCGATGATCGTCTTAACTGGCGGCGTGCCTAAGAACCATAAGACGGAAGGCAAGTTAATGGCGGATTGGCTTATCTCAAAAGGGGTAAGCAAAGACCGTATCATTGAAGAGAACTACGCGACCAGCACGGTAGGCAACGCCTTGTTCAGTAGCTATGCGCTTGCTCGTCATGATATTAAACATGCGACCATTATTAGCTCGGCAAGCCATGTTCGTCGTGGTCAAACTCTGTTTGAAATTGCGAGCTGGCAAACTGGCCCTCAGGGCATTACCTTCGATACGGTCTCTTACCCAGATAAGCCGCTAGAAGATCTTAAGAAAGCGAGCAGTGGTGAGCTTCTAGGCATCTACCGTGACGCTCTGAGAACGTATGGTATGTGGAGCTACCGCTCTTACCCACTAGAGTCTCGCTAAGCCCAAGCATTATTTGCGTTTGGGGAAGCACAGTTCGCATTAAACCAAAGCTTCACTTGCTAGTACAATCGAGCACAGCTAGATGGTATGCTGTGCTCCTACTTAATTTAGTGTTTCAAAGGCAAAAAAATGAACCCGATTTTAGCAATGTTGAAAGAGAACAATATTAGCGACGAGCAGATCAGCGAGCTATTCAAGACGTTGACCGAGAACCCTCTTGCAGCAATGGCGACAATCAGCCAACTTGGTTTACCACAAGATAAGCTTCAAATGCTGATGGGTCAGGTAATGCAAAACCCTGCGCTAATCAAAGAAGCAGTTGAAGAGCTTGGCCTAGATTTTTCTAAGGTTGAAGCCGCTAAAGAGCAACTTCAAAAATAGTAGAGTGTGAATGAGCGATTTTCTTAGGGAGTGATAGCCGATTCGGTTAACTGTTTTTGAGATCGCGAATTAGACTCCAATAAAAAGTCGTTTGAGTATCAATACTTAAACGGCTTTTTTGATCCGACTTAGAACAGGCTCGACAGGGGAGACGACAAAAACACTAGCCCGATGTGACTCCCTCGCTTAAATCATGTAATTTCGTTTTAACACTCATGCTTCAATAAACTGAATTCCGGCGTTGCTCATGAAATCTAGCTTAAGCATTCGATCTTACACCAAGCAGTTTAATACTCATGCTCATGATGACCATCATCAATTGGTATTGCCGATCCAAGGCAGTATTAATATTGAAATGGTGGGGTATGTCGGCAAAGTGGCCGTGGGAGAATGTGTGGTGATTCCGGTAACCACAGCGCATGCGTTTAAGGCGGATGAAGCCGCGCGGTTTATTGTCGCGGATATGGCAGAGTTGCCGCAGCACTTGTTAGAGAATGAGCTCTCGGTTTTCACGATAACGCCACCTTTGATGAGCTTCTTGCTGTTTGTTGAGAAGCAGTTGGAATATCAGGTCGATAGTGGCATTGAGTCATCAGTTTTGGATGTGTTTTCATTGCTGTTAGAGCAACAACAAGTGAGCAAGAGCATCGACCCAAGAATCCGTGCGGTACAAAGATTGATAGCGGATAATTACGCCCAACCTCTCTCTATATCTCAACTTGCAGAAACAGCCTGTTTGAGTCCCACTCAATTCAAAAAACGCTTCAAAGAGTGCCTGGGGATCAGTGCGCTTAAATACATCACTCGCTATCGTATGGAGAAAGCCCAAGCCTTGTTAACTCATACCGATTTACCGGTTCAATTGATTGCTGAAAATGTGGGCTATAGTGATGTGTCTGCTTTCAGTCGTCGCTTCTCTCAGCACTTTGGCATGTCTCCAAGGGCGTTTCTAGGCTCAATGAAAGAGAGTCTTTAGAAACAACAATAGCGTCCGTTCTGCAAACTAATTTTAAGGCATCTTCACTATTATCTATTTCAGGACTGAAAATTGGGTAATAGAAATGAATCTTGCCATCAATCGCGTTAACGAATTCCAAACGGGCACTTTAGCCATCTTGTTTGCTTCTATTTTATGGGGCACGACAGGCACCGCCGCAAGTTTTGCTCCTGATCTAAGCCCATTAGCAATTGGCGCTTTTTCTATGGGCGTCGGTGGCCTAATACAAGCGGGCTTGGCGTATCGACAAATCCTATTCGCTTTCGACAAGCTTTTACAGAACAAGAAGCTGTTGGCAGCGAGTGCTTTGGCTTTGGCGGTCTATCCTTTAGCTTTCTATTCTTCAATGAAATTATCAGGTGTGGCGATTGGTACCGTGGTTTCGATTGCGACCGCACCTTTCTTTTCGGCACTGTTAGAGTGTCTGATTAGCAAAAAGAATAATATCAACAAACGTTGGCTCACTAGCTTTGCGATTGGTGTGGTAGGTATTGGATTGTTGGTGTTTTCAGAATCTTCATCGGCGAACGAATCCGGTGATGATCTCAAGCTGTTAGGTATTGGCTTAGGTCTGGTCGCTGGGTTGTGTTACGCCATTTATTCTTGGGCGACAAAAGCACTGATCGATAAAGGGATTAAGTCACAAGCAGCGATGGGCAGTATTTTTGGCCTTGGTGCGATGCTGTTGCTGCCAACACTCTGGTTTACGGGGGAGAACCTGTTTTCCTCGCAGATTAACGTATTAGTCATCAGTTATCTGACGTTAATCCCACAATGCTTGGGCTATATCGCGTTCAGTTTTGGTTTACGCCACGTGACCGCGAGTAGCGCCAATCTGCTGACTCTGTTTGAACCGGTAGTTGCAGCGGTGCTTGCCGTCTGCGTTGTCGGTGAGCTGATTCCATTTATAGGTTGGCTAGGTATGTTTCTGATTGTGCTGTGCTTGTTGATACAGTCGAAGCCATCTCAAGGAACGTTATAAGTATTTGTTTTGTAGTGCCTAATTGAAATTTATTCATGCGTAATTCTTATAATTGAATAAAATCAGTATCTCAGTTGTGAGAGTGCTGTTACTATCGCTATCAATAGTCGGGGGGCATATACCTTATTTGGTGTTTGCTGAGATCGTTAGTCGAGACCCGTTGAACCTGATTCAGTTAACACTGGCGTAGGGAACTATAAGCACTCGATCTACGTATGCACCCATGAAAGCTTTCATGAGCCTAATGCGACTTCTCCTTCGATCGGTGTTCGTTCTCCTACGTCTTGTAAGATAGTAGGAGCGACAATGACACACAGTTCTATTTCAAAAGATTTAACGCCAAAAGCTTCAGTTTCACAGCACTCTGCTGAAGACACGATTCGCACGAATACTCCGATTGTTTTGACGATCGCTGGCTCAGACAGTGGCGGCGGTGCCGGTATCCAAGCTGATATTAAAGCCATGTCTGCTACAGGTAGTTTTGCTTGTTCGGTAATTACCGCTATCACTTCCCAGAACACGCAAGGCGTTTCCGCCATTTTTCCTATTCCACTCGACCATGTTGCCAGTCAGTTAGATGCGGTTTTTACTGATCTGAATATCGTGGCTGTGAAAGTCGGCATGTTGGCCGATTCGCAAATCATCAAAGTCGTTGCTGACAAAATCAAACAATACCAACCTAAACACTTAGTGATTGACCCTGTAATGGTCGCGACCAGTGGTGATCTGCTGTTAGAAAACTCGGCTATCACCACGCTAAAACAAGATCTGATTCCGCTCGCAGACATCATTACTCCTAATTTGCCAGAAGGCGCTGCACTTACAGGCAAAGCGGTACCTGAAAGCGAAGCCGAAATGCAGGGCATGATTGAAGACTTACGCGCACTAGGTGCTAAAGCTGTTCTCTTGAAAGGCGGTCACTTAGAGAAGGATGAAAACAGTAACGATTTACTGATTCTGCCAACCACATCTGCTCTGATTAGCGCGAAGCGTTTTCCTACCAAAAACACCCATGGCACGGGTTGTACGCTCTCTTCTGCCATCGCTTCTTTCTTGGCTCAAGGCAACACGCTTTCAGAGGCAGTTGACCTAGGCAAACAATACATTTCTCGCGCGATTGCTCACGCTGATGAGTTGCAAGTTGGCCAAGGTCATGGCCCGGTAAACCACTTCTTCGCTGGACACGGTAATGTCCGTTAATACCGTTGGTGTTCAACTCAGCAATGCCTCCTTACGTTATAACGACAGTGAGCACGCGACCTTGTCTGGGTTGTCGCTTAGCTTAAACGCAGGTAAGTGGACGGTATTGCTGGGTCGAAGTGGCTGCGGAAAAACCACGGTATTGCGTTATCTGGCAGGCTTACTGGACGACAAGGTCGAGTGGCAGGGCACATTGGCAACGTCTGATGAATTGCCTTTAACGGATCGCATCGCTTACATGGCGCAGCAGGATTTGTTATTGCCGTGGCTATCGGTCATCGATAATGTATGCCTGAGTCATCGCTTTCAAAATCCAGTTTCTGATAAAGCACTGCAAACCAATCAAGCACTCGAGTTGTTAGCTGAAGTTGGTTTGGCTGATTACGCGAATGCGATGCCGGATCAATTGTCTGGTGGTATGCGCCAGCGTGTTGCTTTGGCTCGAACTTTAATGCAAGACAAGCCAGTGGTGCTGATGGATGAGCCGTTCTCTGCGCTGGATGCGGTAACAAGACACAAGCTGCAAAGTTTAGCGTGTGAATTGTTAAGAGATAAAACCGTTGTGTTGATCACTCATGATCCACAAGAAGCGGTGCGTTTGGCGGATAACTTGTATGTGTTGCAAGGCACACCTGCGAACGCTCAGTCTTTATCTGTGCCCAACACGGCCACACCAAGAGTGTTAGATGGTGAATGTGCTGAGTTACAACAAGCGATCTTAGATCAGTTGGAGCGTGATTATGAATGATCTAACGCGAAGCGAAGCTGTGGCTCGTTCAACTAACACTCAGATCACGACTAAGCGCTCTCGTCAGATGAATCCCGTTATGCGTTTGCTGATCAGCAGTGCTGTGATTCTCGGGTTATGGCAAATGGTTGTGGTTATCTTCGAGATGCCGAGCTTCATTCTGCCAGCGCCTGCTGAAGTCTTTACTAAGCTAATCGAACGTTACGATGTGTTAATCAAACATACATGGGTGACTGCGCAAGAGATCTTACTTGGCTTGTTACTCGGTTTGTCGATGGGGCTGTTTTTCGCCCTGCAGATGTTGATGTTCGAACCACTAAAACGCTGGCTGTTACCTATCTTAATCGCTAGCCAAGCGATCCCTGTGTTTGCGATTGCTCCAGTATTGATGTTGTGGCTTGGCTATGGCATCGCCTCAAAAGTGGTGATGGCGGCGATCATTATCTTCTTCCCTGTGACGACTTGTTGTTATGACGGCTTACGGAATACACCGACAGGCTATCTCGATCTTGCCAAAACGATGGGCGCATCGAAATGGCAATTGCTGCGTTATATCCAACTGCCTGCTGCGCTGCCAACACTGGCGTCTGGCATTCGCGTTGCGGTGGTTATTGCCCCAATTGGCGCGGTCGTCGGTGAGTGGGTGGGTTCGAGTGAGGGGCTGGGTTACTTAATGCTACAGGCCAACGCGCGCATGATCATTGATGAGATGTTTGCTGCCTTGTTCATCTTGGCGGTGCTGTCTATCTCGCTCTACTTCATCACAGACAAGTTACTCAAAAAAGCTATCCCTTGGGAGAACCAGTAATGGTTCGATAACACTTGTTTAATAAAGCTTCGCTCACGCTATTTATCTAAACAAAACTTCGTTAAAAATTAGCTCTATAAACACAATAATAATATTCAAAAGGAAAGGTTAACCGTGAAAAATACAAAATTGATAGGTGCAGTGGCACTGCTTGCTTCATTGGTTTCAGGTCATGCTCTAGCGGACTCTGAACAAAAGAAACTGACACTGATGTTGGATTGGTTTGTGAACCCGAACCATGGCCCAATTGTGATCGCTCAAGAGCGTGGCTACTTTGCTGACCAAGGCTTAGACATTGAAATTCAAGAACCAGCTGACCCAAGCACGCCAGCAAAATTGGTTGCGGCAGGGAAGGTCGATTTAGCGGTAACTTACCAACCAAGTTTAACTATGGATGTGGCAGCGGGTCTTCCTTTGGTTCGTGCATCAACCCTTATCGCGACGCCACTGAACACACTAATGGTACTGGATAATGGCAAGAACGATTCACTAGCGGATCTGAAAGGCAAAAAGATCGGTATTGCGATTGCGGGTAACGAAGAAGCGACCATCGGCACCATGCTAGCTCAAGAAAATGTTGCATTTACAGACGTGCAAACCATCAATGTCGGTTGGGCACTTTCATCTTCATTGGCATCGGGAAAGGTAGATGCAATCTGGGGTGGCCTACGTAACTTCGAAACTAACCAGCTAGCCCTTGAAGGTTTTAAAGCAAAAGCATTCTTCCCAGAAGAGCACGGTGTGCCAGCTTACGATGAGCTTATCTTTGTTGCGAACGCAAAGCAGCACGATGATGAAGCGATCAAAGCGTTCAACAAAGCATTGGAGCAAGCAACCACTTACATTGTGAACCACCCACAAGAGTCATGGAGCGAGTTTGTTGCGTATTCACCAGATACGTTGAACAACGAGCTTAATCAACGCGCATGGAACGACACACTGACTCGTTTTGCACTTCGCCCTTCAGCGGTTGATCTAAAACGTTACGACGATTACGCACAGTTCATGTTCGACAAAGGCATCATCAAATCACTACCAAAAGCCGCTGACTACGTACCGACTTTTGATTAAGGAATCTCATGAAATACCAAGACTTAATCCAAGCCTGTCAACAAGATTGGCAAGACTACACAGAGCATGATTTTGTTAAAACGCTAGCAAACGGCACGCTCGCTCAACCATGTTTTCTGCACTATTTGAAGCAGGACTTTCTGTTCTTGAAACAGTATGCCCGTGCTTATGCGTTGGCGATTTACAAGGCAAAAACACTGGCTGATATGCGTCGTGCACTGCCAAGTGTTCATGCTCTGCTAGATTCTGAAATCTCTCACCACGTGACTTACTGTGGTCAGTGGGGTTTAACTGAATCTGATTTGGAAAACGAGCCCGAGGATTTCGGTACAGTTGCTTATACGCGCTACGTTCTGGATGCAGGCATGACGGGTGATCTTGTCGATCTTTATGCGGCACTGGCTCCGTGTTCAATTGGTTACGCTGTGATTGGTAAAGCGCTGTTAGAAAGCAGCGATACTGTATTAGAAGGCAACCCGTACGCAAGCTGGCTGCAACTGTATGGCAGTGAAGAGTTCCAGTCTGGCGTTGCAACGGGCGCAGAATACTTCAATCAACTGCTTGCTGAAATTGATATCAACAGCGAGCGCGGTCAAAACATCGTTCATATTTTTAAAACGGCAACGCGTATGGAAGTGGCTTTTTGGCAGCAAGGGCTGAACGCTCTTAATGATTCAACCTCGGCTTAAAAGCGACTTTTACGAATAAGGATTTATCCATGCTAACTGAACAAATCATCCAATCGTTGCGCGCAGTACGAGAGCAAAAACCACTGGTGGTGAACATCACCAACTACGTCGTGATGAACAATACGGCCAATGCGTTATTAGCGATTGGCGCTTCGCCTATCATGGCGCACTCGCAGCAAGAACTGGCTGAGATGATGTCTTTCTCTGGCGCGCTTGTGATTAACATTGGCACGTTAGACAGTGTTTGGACGCCAAGAATGCGCTTTGCTGTTGAGCAAGCGAACGCGAACAACAAGGTTGTGGTTCTTGACCCTGTGGGTTGTGGCGCAAGTACACTGCGTACCGAGACTTCTCGAGAAATTGCACGCTTAGCGGATAAGCTAATCATTCGTGGCAACGCGTCTGAGATCATTGCGCTAGCGGGTGAGCAAGCACAGAGCAAAGGCGTTGATGCGCTGGATAGCAGTGATGCTGCGGTAGGTGCTGCGCAATGCTTAGTGGCTGAATACGGTGCGAATGTGGTTATTTCTGGTGAGACAGATTACGTTGTCACTAAAGACAGTGTTGTGACGTTAAACAACGGACATCCAATGATGCCGTATGTGACGGGCATGGGTTGTACTCTTACTGCATTAACGGGAGCTTTCGCTGCAGTCGGTGATGACAGTGGTTTGGCTGCTGCAGCTGTGTTGGGTGTGGTTGGCGAAATCGCGGCTGAGAACTCACGCGGCCCAGGTAGCTTGCAAATGAACTTACTTGATGAGCTGTACCAGTTGGACGAAGAGACGTTGATCCAACGTTTGAAGATTCAGTAGATTCAATCTAGATCTGCATTCGTAGCCTATTAAAAAGTCCTCAGCACATATGTGTTGAGGGCTTTTCTATTATTGCTTCAAAACCGTATTAACTATCTCGTCGCGTTAGCTATCCCGTTATATGAGAAATTGGCTTCGTTAGGTTCTAAATCGATTTACTTGGCTCTCTAGATGGTGAGCAACCTCAGTTAAGTCGCTCGCTGCACCTGAAATGCTGCTGACTGACTCTTGATTACTTTGTGCGATGGTGTTTGCACCTTGCGCATTTTCACCCAGCGACTTAGTCAAGCAATCCTGTTCATCAACCGATACTGCGATCTGGCTGTTGGCCTGATTCAAATCTTGGATGTGTTGGTTAATCACATGCAGGTTCTGAGAGGCTTGTTGTGCCTGAGTCGAAGCATCGGAAACCGTGCTGTGGCTCTCTTTGATCGACTCTAACGCATCTTTAGCGCCGCGTTGTAGCGATGTGATGAGTTCATCAATTTGGCTAGCTGAATCTTGGGTACGCTTAGCGAGCGTTCTTACTTCATCGGCTACGACAGCAAACCCACGACCTTGTTCACCTGCGCGCGCAGCTTCGATAGCCGCGTTCAATGCCAGTAGGTTGGTTTGCTCAGAAACGCCTTTGATTACTTCAAGAATGGCGCCAATATTCATCGACTCTTTGTGTAGGTCAGTCACTTTTTGGCTGCTCACCTGCATGCTTTCATCGGCGCTGCCAATTTCATGCAGTGTTTTGTCTACTTCTTTGAGTCCCATCGCGACATTCTCGGTTGCTTGGTTGGCAACTTGAGACGCGTGGTTAGCACTTGCAGCAATTTCTGATGTGCTTGAAGCCAATTGATCAACGGCAGAAGAGATGTTGATCATTTCACTGTTCAATTGTGTTGCATTGGTCGAGCTGTTGTTTGTCACTTGATTGAGTGACTCCGACATCTCACCAATACGCACGCTAGAGCGGTTCACTTGGCCAACAATATCGCGCAGAGATTCAATGGTGATCTCCATATTAGTCAGCAGTTCACCAATCTCATTTTTGCTCTCAATGTTCACTTCCACATTCAGGTTGCCCTGAGAAAGCTCATTGGTGATCTGTTTAACTTGTGCGATGCCTTTGGTGATAGAGCGAGTCACCAAAACGGCGCTCGTCATGCCAATAACTAAAGCGACACCCGTTAGCAAGATGATGATTTGAACTGAACGTTTTTCACTGGCTTGCAGTACTGGCGTGAGTGCTTGCTTCTGTTGCTCTAGAATACTTTGAGCATCCGCTACCGCAATCGCTAAGCTGTCACCAATAGAGGCAAGGCTAGCGGTTCTTTGAGTGTTCTCAAGCATCTGTTGATGAACTTGCTCAAAGCCTTTTGCATACGCTTCACGTTGGTTTGAGAAGTCTTCAATCAGCTCACTTTGATAAGGCGATGATTTGAGAGATTCAATGTCGCCTTCAATACCTGGTAGCGCGTATTCAAAGATATCTTTACCCGCTTCATAGGTTTTTAGGTCGTTGTTGTTTGAGTAACTAAGTACAGTGATCTTGGCTGCGAGGAAGTTCTCCATCAACATACCCGCGTATAAGCTCGCGTTTGGATCATTGTTGTTGTACGACTCATACAACAAGCTTTGCGCGGCTTTGAGGGCGTTGGTTTCTCGTTTGACCATCTCGACATTCACCAATTGGTCGATGAGCAGCTGGCTCTGTTTCATTGATCCATAAGCCGTGTCAAATGCCGCCACGCTGTCTTGCACTAATTGCAGGCTAGCTAGGCTATCGGTTTTGGTGGTGGTTTGGATTAAGTTGTTGAGCAGTTCATCAATCGCGAGTTTGCTTGATTGATAATTCGTTTCGTATTGCTCATCCAATGACTCTAAGTAACGTTCAGAGGCTAAGCGCATCTGCAGAAAATGCACTTGAATGTTGCCTGACAGTGTCGCTTTCTGGCTAAGTACACTGTATTGGCTAAAGCCGTTCGACAAGGTTTGGATACCTTTGTAACTCACAAAGCCTGAAATGACGAAAAAGAGCAAGCAGATGGCATAACCTAGCTTGATCTTAAATGCTATAGAAAGGTGGCGCATAACTATCCCTATATTTACCTGATTCCTTCACTGCGAAGTATTCCATAAAACAGGGTTCTGGGCAGGCTTAAGTGAATAGTTTGTGTAATAAGTAACGCTTTCGTTAAAAAATCCGGTTTTTTAGTATCATTTCAATGGGTTGCATATTTGTTGGAGCATGCTTAATTGAGCTAATTGTTTATTAACTTCCATGCACATGATGCAAATTGTCGGTAAAATAGTAGAAACGCAATTTAGACTCCGACTCCAAAGGCACGATATGAACCCTTATAAGCTCTACTTGGTTACTGATGACCAGCAAGATCTAGAAACGCTTAAGTTTGTCGTTGAACAAGCAATCGCTGGTGGTGTCACTATGGTTCAAGTAAGAGAGAAGCATGGAGATGTCAGAGCTTTTATTGAACGTGCGCAGGCCGTTAAGTCGATTTTGGCTGGCTATGGTGTCCCGTTGATCATTAATGACCGAATGGACGTTGCGTTGGCTGTGGATGCTGACGGCTTGCATTTAGGACAGTCAGATATGCCGGCTGAGTTAGCCCGTCAGTTGATTGGTCCAGATAAGATTCTTGGTCTGTCGATTGAAACTGAACAACAGCTTCGAGAAGCCGATAGTTTGCCGATCGATTACATTGGCCTCAGTGCGCTTTTTGCCACACCGACTAAGACAAATCTTAAGAAATATTGGGGTTATGACGGTATTAAAATGGCGTTGGAGACAACGAAGTTACCGATTGTCGGTATTGGTGGAATTAACGAATCGAACATCCCGCAGTTAGTTGAAAGCGGCATTCATGGGTTAGCACTGGTTTCAGCGATATGTCACGCTGAAGATCCAAAACAAGCGACGCAGGATCTGTTGTCTCTAATGGGAGAGTGAAGGGGTTATAGGCTAGAAAACAAATGAGGTTAACCATTTGTTTTCTAGTTAAAGAACAAGCTTATACAAAGGCTAAATTGGCCTATCGATTGAGCTTCTAAGACAATTTATTGAATACACAGTTTGATCTACTGAGCGCATAGAGCAACAGTACCGATGATCATAAGAACGATCGCGGCATACCAGCCGTATTGTGCGGTCTTATCAGCAACAAACACCTTAATGTAGTTAAGTTCTTCATGCGCCATTGCAATGAAGTCTGTGTAGTTAATCGATAACTCGCGGCTGGCTTCTTTCAAGTCTTGCTGAAGTTTTTTGAAAGCCTCATCGATGAAGCCTTTTGTTTCTGAAACAGACGGAGTAGCAGCCAAAGTTAGGCTATTCCAAACCGCCATACGCGATTCATATTCGCTTTCACTGACACAATTAAGTACGCGTAAATCATACTCTCGTTTGTTACGCTCTTTGCCCATTTTCTCAGGGCAAATATTTCTTAAAACGTTCACGACAAATTTTCCAAAAGGTTCATTTAGATATAAAAAAGCACTCAAAGAGCGCTCATAAACTGGGTGCGAATCAATATTCAAAAGTGATCTATTTGAAGCTTTCACAAGTGGTTGCAGGGCAGGGGCACTTATTTGGGAGATTTGAAGTTGGGTCAGTGGTGTTAAAGAGCGATTTGGTTTTGTCGATATCAGTTTGATAAGACAAACCCTTTGGGATCGCATACTAGTTATGTCACTTTGGTATATCAACTAGGGTGTTTTATCCACACGACAAAGAAAATTATCGGCACGAAAAGCGGAAATGAGGTAGTGCTGGAGAAAACGCCACCGTCATTGATTTAGGATTCAGTTGCTGAAATAGGCTGAACTCAAGAATTGGGGGAGATTAGTTGGCTTGCCACTGATTGTTCTCTAATGAGTGGCCTTTTAGTTTTTCAAGTAAACTTGTTAACACTGGGCCATTGATATGACTGCGAGACACTAAGCAACCCACTGGAGTAATCCAACCACCATGCTCGTGTGCCACTGGCAGTGCTACGAGATCGCCTTTCTGAATCCCTTCCAGCACCATCATTTCAGGCACATTTGCCCACCCTACGTTCTGTTCAACGAGATCGATGATCGTTTTGTGGTTGTTGGCATACCAAATCATGGAGCTGATGCCATAGGTGAACCACAATTCGCGCTGCTTAGAACTACGATGCACACATTGGCGGTAGCACTTTAGGTCTGAGTCTTGAACGACGGGCATTTGGCTCAGCTCGTGAGTGGCGGAGCTAACTGTAAGAAAACGTGCTTGACCCAGTAAGAAGAAGTCCATATCTACTTTAAGTTCACCATCCGCATAGATGATGCCAATCTGTGCTTTGCCGCGTCTGACTAAGTCTTCAACATCGAAGGTTGAGGTGGTAATAATATCGAAGTGTGTGATTGGGAATTGATCGGCTAGTGAGCTGATTATCTTAATGAAATTCTTATCTATGATGCTCTCATCAATGGCAATGATCAGTTCGTGTTCATCTTCTTGTGTCAGCGATTCTACTTTTTGGTCGAAGTACTTTTGTTGGTCGAGAATCGACTTAGCGACAGGTAATAACGCTTTACCTGTGTTGGTCAAAGCGGGGATGTTTTTTTCGCGGTTAAACAGCTCTTGGTCGATGGCTATTTCTAGGTTGGCGATCGATTGGCTGACACCAGATTGAGCGCGTTTCAGCTTGCGTGCTGCAGCAGAAAAAGAACCACTTTCACACACGGTGACGAAGACTTTTAGTTGCTCAAAACTGTACATGTTACTTCTCGTTCAATACCAAATGGGATGATAATACTCAGGCTATCACTAATCGTGATGGCTGTTAACTTTCTCTTATTATTTTCGATGACATAATCCGAGCTAATCCAACACATACTAGATTATTTAGAGGAATGTATGAGTACGTTAGAAAGAGTGTTCCACTCAGTGTTATTCGAAGTTTTGGCCGTAACACTTTCAATTATGGGCTTGGCGATATTTACCGATCATGATGTGAATGCCTTATCAGGAACCATGATAGTTGTCGCGACAATCGCGATGATTTGGAACTACTGTTTCAACCGCATTTTTGATCGCTACTTCACGGGTGAAAAATCAAAGCGTTCGCTTAAGCTGAGAATATTCCATGTGGTTTTGTTTGAAGCAGGCTTGTTGATAGCGACGATCCCAGTGATGGCTTTCTTGCTTAATGTGGGTATTTGGCAGGCATTCTTAATGGATATCGGCGTGACCATTTTTATTACCATTTACGCGTTTGTGTTTAATCTGATTTATGATCACGTGAGATCGTTCTTGGTACGCAGATCTTTCGCGGTTAAATTTGGAGCGAGCTAAAAGTGGTCTTAATCCTGGCGAGGGAGAAATAACCTCGTCATTCTAAGCTCATCTCCGTCAACACTCCCTCAAAAAAGCGCAAAACGCTTTTAACCGATCCTTCGGAAAGCGTTTTGCTTTTTAGTGATGCAACGTTATCGGCTTCCCGAGTAGCCCACTTATTGTTTGCAGTTCACTTGAAAATCGATAGAGCGCTTAGGCTTTTTCGGTTTTCTGCGTGTCATCCAATGCAAAGTAGATTTTAGAAACAATCACTTCGGCAACCAGAATGGTAAATACCACTGCAAAGAAGGCGACGACACCGTTCCAAGGCCCCGTGAAATCCACTTTGTCACCAAATAGAATGTTGATGGCTTCTAGCATCACGAATTTTGAACCGACGAGAATCACATAGCTCGACAGGCCTCTGTAGATCTTAGGGGCAGTGCCGGGTTTCGACTTGAAGTAATCCGCGAGCTTATCTTCTAAGCCGATGGATAACTTGAGCAACAGCTGTAGCAAAATCGCAGCAGCAAATGAGATGGCGAAAGACTCGATATTGACGAAATCCCAATATTCATCAAAAAAATTGAGAACGGTTAAATCAACGAGTACGGCGAGTGTGTAACCGACAAAGAGCCGTTGGGGCGTATTAAATCCATATACTTTTTCTATATTGCTCATCTACATCTTCCTGAGGAAAGGGTTATAAAAAACTTAGGAGATAAACTTATAACTTTCAAACGCTTATTATTTTATATGCGAAACAGCTCTTAAAGTGGGTGTGGCGCATTATGGTAAGTATCTCTGTCGAGATTGATCCAAGATGGTACTTCGACTTAAAGAGGAGTAAGTATGATTATTTATTTTAGGGTACAAGACGTAGAGGAGCTTTGGGGCGCGATAGATCTAGCGACACTCTTACAAATGGAACTGAGAGGGAGGCCAGGTTGTACTTAGTCCAAAACTACACTTAGTCCAAAATTGAACGTTGGTAAATCTTCGGCGTAAGACCAGACACACGCTTAAACGCCCGAGAAAAGTGAGAGATGTTGGTGTAGCCGAGTTGGCTAGAGATGTAGGTCAGCGTGTGTCCTTCTTCCATCAGCTCACATGCGACTGAAAACATTAGGTTTTCTTTGATTTTTCGATAGGTCGTATTTTCATTTTTGAGTTTGCGTTGAAACGTTCGCACAGAAAAATTGAGCAGTTCAGCCGCTTCTTCAAGTGAGAGATCTTGTTCTTTCATGTAGGGCTTGAGTAGCTCATAAACGCTATCGGTAAAGCTGGTGTGCCACTCAATAAGCGTCGGTTTAGCACTGAGTTCTTTAGAGGTTAGGCGAATTGGGAGTTGTAAGATTTCTTCAGGGATCAGCACAGCCGTCGACGACTGTTCAACAAACAATTGGCAGCTACTTGGCACCAGTGTTTTGACGACATCGATGTCATGTCCTTGCAGACGCACCTTACTAGGCAACCATGGGGATTTGGATAAAATGGTTATTAACTCAATGATATATGTAATTGCAAAAGCTTCTCCCCATTGAAACGTAGGGGAATTGTCTTCGGGTGCAGTTCGGCAAAACCAACTTTGGCCGTGTTCTTGAATAAGCTCGACTTTGCTGCCTGGAGAGTCGTAGGCAAAGATTGAATTTAGGTGTTTCAGCGAATCACCAATGGTTTTAAATTCGGTGAATTGATGCAAGACATTTGGGATGATTCGACGTCGAAATGCGAGTCCTAGAATATCGGTGAACCGAGATACGCCAAGTTGCGCCGATGTGAGGTAAATCAAACGCTTAATGGATTCCGATGGCACAAAATCACTTTCTGATTCGATAAGGTCAGGTGGTAAACCGGAATCTTTAAGCAACATATGTAAATCAAGACCATAGTCAGAAAAAACCTGAACCAGAATTTTAGCGTAGTTCGTCTGAATTACTGGGACTTGGTAGTGACTAGAGGTCATGAGAATACAATCCTGTATATATTGTTGCATTATTAGACGTGCATATCATTTGCAACGTTTTGTTTACTAAATCTAACCCTATTTACTTGAGTTTTCCATTGCTGGGTTTATTTTTA
Organism: Vibrio sp. 10N.239.312.C11; assembly: GCF_041466065.1. NCBI lineage: Bacteria > Pseudomonadati > Pseudomonadota > Gammaproteobacteria > Vibrionales > Vibrionaceae > Vibrio > Vibrio sp. 10N.239.312.C11. The sequence goes on along the minus strand of NZ_JBFSRZ010000048.1, from coordinate 10,055 downwards.
AAGTATTAATTTTGTTGATGTTAGTTATCTAGAAGGGAGCCCCATGTCAGAAGCCAAAGGGAATAAGCAAGAAGCCAATGAAGAAGTTGGCCAGCAAGAAAACGGAAAAGACAAAGTAAGAAAGGTCACAAACTACCTATTGTTGTTTGTTGCACTCATGTTGCTCTTCAGTGTCATTTCAGACCGCATCATCCCTATTACTGATAATGCTCGTGTAAAAGGTTATATCGTTCCAATCAAGCCAGAGGTGTCGGGTAAAGTACTCGATATACTGGTTCAACCAAACCAACTGGTTAGTCAAAGTGACAAGTTAGCCATTTTAGATGAGTCTGATTACAAAATTGCAGTACAACAAGCCGAGCAAAATTTAGAGATTGCAGGCCAAAATGTCGGTGCTCAAACCGCGAGTATTGCTTCAGCGCAAGCGAAACTCACTTCAGCGATTGTTGAAAGACAAAACACCAAACTACAAGCCAAGCGTGTTTTAGAGATGGCTGATAAAGGTGTGGTTTCTAAATCAGATGCAGATAAAGCGAGAGCGGCATTAGCAACGTCTCGAGCGGCGGTTGTCAATGCAGAAGCTGACCTTGACCGTGCTAAGAAACAAATGGGTAAAGAAGGTCAAGAAAACAGCCAAGTGAAAGCGGCGTTGTTGGCACTTGAACAGGCACAGTTGAACCTAGAGCGCACCGTGATTACAGCACCGACACAAGGTGGCGTTTCTAACTTTAGCCTGTCTGAGGGTTTTTACGCATCAGCAGGTCAACCGATCATGACTTTTGTTTCGACGGAAGATATCTGGATTGAAGCTTATTATCGTGAAAATAGCCTTGGTAATGTCACCGTCGGTGATGAAGTGGAAGTGGCATTGGATTTCGCTCCAGGACAAATCGTGAAAGGGCGAGTGAGTAGCATCGATTGGGGTGTTGATTGGGGACAAAATGATCAAGCAGGTAAGCTTGCTCAAGCTAGCCAACAAACGGGTTGGTTGCGTCAAACACAGATGCTTCCTATCACTATCGAATTTGAACGAGATGAGATGCAAGGCATGCTTCGAGTGGGCGGCCAAGCGGATGTGATTGTTTATAGCGGCGACAACTTTGTGTTCAACGCGATAGGCAAAGTATGGATTCGTCTGATTAGCGTATTGTCTTATGTCCGATAAGCCGATTCCTGACCAACAAACACAGCAACGGATCCTGCGATTTACCGTAGGGGTCACGTTGGCTGTTTTCTTGGCGGCATGGATAAACTGGCCACTTGCGTTTGTGGCGCCAGTGTTCACTGCTAAGTTCTTAATTGATAAACCAAACCTCCATAAGGAAACGGTCTACGAATTGTTATTGGCTGTTGTTGTCACCATGGGGTTAGGTTTATTGCTGTCGCGAGGAATTACCCATTACCCGATCCCATTGCTGATTTTAGTGGGGCTAATGATGCTTTGGGGTTACTACTTGTTTGTAGACCCTAAATGGAATCTGTTCGCCACCATACTGTTGATTGCTGTTTTGATGCTGCCTTTTATGGCGATTGATAACCCCGGAGTCTCTGTTTTGTTGGCATCAGGTTTAGCGACTTCTGGTGTAGTGTCGGTGACTATTTTTGCGCTGGTTCATGTCTTCTTCCCTGAACCTAAGTCGGATTTCTCTGGCTTTGCGTCGGTACCTTTCAATAAGACAGAGCGCTGGTATGCGGCTTTCCGTGCGATGATTATCTCTTATCCCGTTGTGTGCTTTTTCTTTATTTTTCAGATATCTGAAGCATTGTTAACTATGATGTTTATTGCGTTGTTATCGTTAATGATCACTTCAGAAAAATCAGTCAAATTAAGTGCATTTCTGGTGATCAGCAATGGCATTGGTGGCTTGCTTGCGATAGCGGCTTTTTCAATCCTTTCGATTGTTCCGAATATTATCTTCTACTCTTTATTCATAGGCTTGGTCGCTATTGTGATTGCTAAGAAGATCTACACGGTTCCCGAAAAAGCACCGATTTTCGCCACTGCATTTAGTACCTTGCTAGTACTTGTCGGTAGCACATTGATGAGCTCCGGCGATATCGATAGCAACACTTTTATTCGCATATTCCAATTATTGCTAATTGGCATATATATGATTTTGGCCTCTTTATTCCTAGAAACTCGGAATTGGAAGTTTCTACAAAATCAGCATTAATTTTGTCTAACAAGGACGTCTCATGAAGTTAACCGACGATTTTTCAAAACAGGCGATAGACGCTGCCATCAAAATTGCAGCGATTGCTATGCTCGTCTACTGGTGTTTTGCGATTTTACGCCCATTCATTCTATTGGTTATTTGGGGGGCGATCATTGCGACTGCGCTCTATCCAGTTGCTGTCGCGATTTCAAATAAGACGGGAATGTCGAAAGGAAAAGCCAGCGCATTACTGAGCTTTATCGGAGTACTGTTACTGCTCATTCCTTTAGTTGCGCTCTCTTCCGGTATTTACACCAGTGCTTCGGACCTAATGACAGGGCTACAGGACGGAACCCTGTCTCTGCCGAAACCCAAAGAGTCTTTACAAGATATTCCATTCATTGGGGAGAAGGTATATTCAACCTTGGTAGCTGCCTCCAATAATATTGAAGGCACGTTCATTAAGTATGCTGACGAACTGAAACAGTTTGCGACTAAAGCTGCTTCTGTTTTAGGCTCTCTCGGCGGTGGGTTTATTCAGTTTATTATTTCTACCATCATTGCTGGCGCATTTATGAGTAACGCCGATAAGTGCCAAACGGGGGTCACTCACTTAGTGGCTCGCCTAACCGATGGTAAAGGTGAAGAGTTGGTACAGTTATCTAAATCAACGGTACGTAGTGTCGTGCAGGGTGTGATAGGTGTTGCTGTGATTCAATCCATTATGTCAGCAATTGGTTTAGTGATTGCAGGTGTTCCTGCGGCTGCGTTTTGGGCATTAGCTGTTCTGCTCATTGCAATTATTCAACTTCCGCCGATTCTTGCTTTATTGCCTGCAATTATTTACATGTTCAGTGTTGAATCGACGCTAGCGGCGAGCCTGTTCTTAGTGTGGTGTATTTTGGTCAGTGGCAGTGACGCTATTTTGAAACCGATGCTATTGAGCCGCGGCTCTCATATCCCAATGTTGGTTATTCTACTGGGTGCGTTGGGCGGAATGGCGATGTCAGGAATCGTTGGTCTGTTTGTTGGTGCTGTGATATTGAGTTTAAGCTATGAGCTGATGATGGCATGGCTTGGACTTGAAGAGAAAAACCAAGAAGAAACTGAGAAAAAACCAGCAGAGGCAGAGGAAAAATAGATGAAGCCAGTCTCTAAAGACGACAACTTCTACTTCTTATTCTATGCACTGTTGGTGTTGTTTTTTGGTTGCGCGGTGATGCAGCAGTTTTATCCGCAAGGTCAAAAGACCATTCTGTTTTTGATCATTATTACTTTGGCTGTTTCGATAGTGGGAATACATAAAGAGCGAGCCTTGTATCGCTCTTGGTATGGTCTGCTATTGATAACCGCTACGGTGTCGGGGGTATTCTCGTTTTTGGAGGACTATAACCTTTCGATAGTGACGTTAACGGCATTGGCGGTGTTTCTGTTCTCACATATTTATTCCGCTCTCAAACAGGTAGTGAAAGCAAAGACGGTGACGCCCAATCACATTATTGGTTCTATCTGTATTTACTTGTTGTTAGGGTTCGCTTGGTCGACTATCTACTTGTTGATTTTAGAAATCTTCCCTAATGCATTTAACGGGTTAGAAGAGCAAATCTGGCTGACCAACTTGTTCAATGCGATGTACTTTAGCTTTATCACCTTGACCACGGTTGGCTATGGCGACATATCACCGGCTTTGCCTATTGCTCAATTCTTTGTGTTCATGGAGTCCATTATCGGCAGTTTCTATTTAGCCATCATGGTCGCGAGCTTGGTGAGCATCCGACTTGCGCAGTCTCAATCTTAAGTGCAATCTTTTTCATTTAAGTACCTGTATAAGTTAGAAGTCTGTTTTGTTGGAACAGGTGTAGTATGGATTTTAATCGATGATCAGTTTTACCATTTAACGCCATATGGATTAATAAGTAACCAAAAGATAACGTATTGAGAGAATTTAAGTACGCACCTAGATATAACCTATCAAGTTACCGAAAAAACGAGGTTATATAGTGGTATGATCGCGGGCTCAGCACTATAAGTGATAAAGAATAGGAAACAGAATGACTCACCTTACCGATCAGCAAGAAGCTGCAATGGCGACGTTTAAGGAAAACTTACACCTTCCAAATGGTGGTTTTCATAAACTGATTATCGATCTAAGTAAGGAATATCAGCTGCCTTTTCAAAAGGTGCGTGCGGTTTTAAAGAAAGCTCAAAAAGGTGTTGAACGACAGATACGAGAAGACTTTAACAGTGTTGATGACACAGTACTGAGCCAAGAGAATTGGGTGAACATTATTAAGTCGAAGCTTGTTGAGTTAGCGGAAGAAAACCAAACGGTGATGGATAAGCTGCAACAAAACCTGAAGTATCAAAAAGTGTTGTCGGCAACCAATGGTTCAATCGCAAGTGAAAACGAGCGTGACGAATTGATTGAAGAGTTGATTCAAGCTTATGAGAAAGAGGTGTTCAAACCTTTACTGGCGATGCTGCATACGACAAAGCTGTATTGGAAGTTAATGCTGGTGGATGAGACATGTAAGATGAATGAGGAAAATCGTGAGAAGTTCAGTGACTACCCTCAACACATGCAAGCTGCAGAACACTTATATACTCTTGATCAAAAGTTAAGGTCGATGCCGTTAACTTATTAGTCCATGAATGCACTGATAATGACTCATTGGTGATTCAGAGTTTGATATAAGTTGGTTTCAATAGAAGCACGATAACCTAGCTAGCGTTAGCCGCGTGTGAAATGCAAAAAGGGCTAGGTTTCTGATCTGTTTTACTTCTACTCTATTTTGTTCTGCTAGAGCGAATTGAGGGTGACATCTTTTACATCTTTGGGACTAGACGGTGTTTCTTTCTGTAGCCTATGGGAAATGCTATAGGAGTGTGAAATGTCCTAGGGTGTTTCCGTTGCCTGAAACGATAGTTCCGATGCTTTCTCGTTCATTAAATTCAAAGTCGATGAGATAACTATGATGTTGTAGCTTGGGCAATATGTGGCGGTGGAGTATATCGCTATTGAGCTGTCGAATCTCGGTGACCCATGAAATCTCTTCTTTGTGTAAGTCTATTTTAATCTTGAGCATTTATTACCTTTTAGTTTATTGACTGTTTTTTCGCGTGATAGTTGGTACCAATGGGTTTGTCTTGTTGTTCTGCGTGACATAACTGTGCCTTGTGTTTATTACATTTATATTTAATAAGTCGATCTATTTTGAATTCGCTAAAAAGAAAGCAAATGACGAATAGAACGGTAGTGGGATCTGATTTAAAAGCTATTGAATGACTATCTAGGTGAAAGCTGACGCAGAGATGGTGTAACGAGGAATCGAGAACTGTCTATGTGGAACTTGGACTTACTTTAGCATTAACAGCTCTATAGATTAGAGCCAGGTGGCGAACTTTACGCCTAGTTTTTTTAATTTGCAACCCTATTTTAAACTAAATTCAAAAATATTTTTGAGTGATTTGTCATCGCTTACTGAAGGTTAAATGAGCGAAGGTCAGGGGGCTTACCATGATGCCTGAGTGATGTTTGGCTTTGCACCGCTTCGTATTCTTTGTCATTGGTGGTTTCAATTGAGTTATTAGCTTAGTGGTAGTTAAGTCTCTGTTATACGTAGCCTTTATATTGTAAATTACAATCCATGACTCTGGGGCTTAGGGTTGTAATTACAGGGCTTTCGGGCACTTTTCCCCATCAGTTTTTTCTTCAGATTGATGATCATTTTCCTCTTCGCGCTTTTTGCTATTTTTGATTCCTAATATCTCTCCCGACTACGCAAAACATGAATACTCACTTTTACATTTCTGAATAATAAAGTTGTTGTGTCGCTAATTTAACGCAAATATAATTGATAATAGTTCTCACTTGCGTTACAAGTTTGTTGTCAAAGCAATGACAGACTTTAAATTATCGTTATTTAGCCGTTGTGTACGCCCCATGCTCATCTATGAGTAATGTGACTTTTATTGTCATGAGTGGTGGTTTGTATCCATGGCAAAGGAAGACACATGAAGAAAACAATCAATTCAGTTCGCCAGTTATTGGGTGGGCTTGCTATCGCTCTTGCATCATCATTGATAATGACCGCTCAAGCGGAAACAATCACTATTGAACACGTAAAGGGCACGGTGCAGTTTACCGAAGTACCACAGCGCGTTGTAGTACTTGGCTTTGGTAGCTTGGATGTGCTTGATCAGATTGGTATACAGCCAGTTGGCGCGCCTCACAGCCTAATGCCTGACTATCTAGCTTCGTACAAAGATACGACGGCAAATACGGGCTCATTGAGTGAACCTGATTTTGAAGCTATCTACATGTTGAAGCCTGACATTATTATCGCGGAAAACCGTATGCTTAAGGTTTACGATCAACTAGCAAAAATAGCTCCGACCATCATGTTCTCTATTGAAGGTGACAAATACTGGGCTGATGCTCAGCAAAACTGGCGCGCGCTAGGCAAGCTCTTTGGTAAGCAAGCTAAAGTAGAAGCGCTCATTAAAGAGACTCAAGCTTCTATCACGGCGGTTAACGACAAAGTCGCGTCTGACGAAACGTCAGCAATGATGCTAATGAACAACGGCAACAACATTGCGATGTTCAATAAGGGCAGTCGCTTCTCAATCATCTTTGACGACTTTGGCTTTGTGGAGTCAAAGAGTGCGACAGTGGCTCCAATTAAAGGTACACACGGTAACTTAATCTCGTTTGAATACATTGCTGACGCAAAACCTGAAGTGCTTTACGTGCTTGACCGCGAAAAAGCGATCGGTAGGTCAGAAGGGCGCGCACAACAGCTGTTTGACAACCCACTGGTTGCGGCAACACCAGCAGCGCAGCAAGGCAACATCGTTTACCTTGATTCAAGTGCTTGGTATCTGGTAGGTGGCGGCGTAACAGCGATTCACAGAATGTTGGGTGACATTGAACGTACGATTCAATAGTTACTAATCATCGGATTCTCGGGCTTATAAGAGTGTTCTTATAAGCCCTTTTTCACTTTTTTATACGGTCTCCCCGATCCTACCTTTAGTATTACTTCTATGTTGAAACCCATTGCAGCTGCTGTATTTCTTGTTGTGTTATGCGTTGCGTCATTAATGATTGGAGTCGCTGAGATCAGTTTTAGCGATTTTTTCAATGGCAACCAACACGCCAACTCTATTTATGTTGTTAGTCGGATCCCTCGACTGTTCGCGATTGTGCTTGCCGGTGCTGGCTTGAGTGTTGCTGGCTTGATAATGCAACAGATTGTTCAGAATAAGTTTGCTGCGCCTTCGACTATGGGCACGATTGATTGCGCCATGCTTGGGTATATAGTCGGTATTCTGGTGCTGGGCAATGCAGCGCAATGGAGCTATTTAGGTTTCATTTTCGCGTTTTCGGTTTTCGGGACCATGCTATTGGTCCGCTTTCTACAACACTTGAAGTTCAAGAATGCGGTGTTGGTACCTTTGATTGGCATCATGTATGGCAACGTTGTCTCATCTCTAACAACCTTTATCGCTTACAAATACGATTTAGTACAAACCATGTCGGCATGGACGATGGCGAACTTTGCGAGTGTATTGCAAGGCAGCTATGAAATCCTTTACCTCGCGGTTCCTGCATGTGTGTTGGCTTATTACTTTGCGAGTCAGTTCAGTGCGGCAAGTATTGGTGAAAGCTTCGCAAAAAACATTGGCCTCAATTATCAGAAGATCGTCTTCATTGGTGTTGCATTGGTTGCTATCTGCGCCTCTTCTGTGGTGATGATCGTTGGTGTTATCCCATTTCTTGGCCTTATCGTGCCGAATATCGTGTCGTTGATGATGGGCGATAACATGAAGAAAATTCTGCCTTGGACAGCCTACTGGGGCGTGATCTTGGTATTGGCCTGCGACTTGTTAGCTCGAATCGTTATCTTCCCTTATGAGATTCCAATCTCAATGGTAATCAGTGTCTTTGGCGGCTTGATTTTTATCTACCTGATCATGAGAGACAAGTCGAATGCGTGATTCAGTAAAAATTGCGATTCTGGCTATCGCGTCTTTGGGTATGGCGGCAGTATTTGTGGGGCAGGGACTTACGTGGGATAACTACGAGTTCTTCTTATCTTTGCGACTACCAAAACTGCTGTCGATTGTGTTGGCGGCGGTGGCGATTTCTGCATCGTCATTGGTTTTCCAAACCATCACTAATAATCGAATTCTAACCCCATCCATCTTGGGCTTTGACAGTCTGTATATGCTGGTTCAAACGGCACTACTGTTTGTGTTTGGCAGTACCAGTTTCTGGGTGATCGATTCAATCGCAAACTTTTCATTGTCTGTGACTGTGATGATCTTGTTCTCGTTTGCGCTGTTCCATTTTTACTTCAAGAGCAAGCGAAACAACGTATTTACGCTGTTATTGATTGGTATTGTGTGCGGCAGCGTATTCTCAAGCTTGGCTAACTTCCTTGCGATGTTGATTGACCCGAACGAGTTTGCCGTGCTGCAAAATGTGATGTTCGCGAGCTTCAATAACGTGAAAGGTGAACTGGTTTACCTCAGCCTTATTCCACTGGGTTTGAGCTTGCTTGGCCTGTGGTTGTTGGCTCCCAAGCTTGATGTGCTTTGGCTTGGTGTTGATAACGCGACAAGCTTGGGCGTTAATACCAAGCGATTGACTCAGATTACCTTGGTGATTGTGTCGGTAATGGTGGCAGTTTCTACAGCCTTGGTTGGCCCTGTGCTGTTCTTTGGTTTGATCACCGTGAGCTTAGCGCGTCAGATGTTCAAATCTTATCAACATCGCGTGCTTATCATCGCGAGCAGTTTGTTAGCGGTCGTTCTATTAGTTTCAGGCCAATGGTTTATCGAAAAAGTAATGGCGTTTGAAACCACTGTGAGCGTGATCATTAACTTGGTCGGCGGTTTGTATTTTATGTTCTTGTTGTTACGCACCAGAATTCAGTAAAGGTAGTAAGTAGTGATTAAATTAACAGGTTTGAGTAAGAAGTATGGCAAGGCACTTGTGGTGGATGATGCCAGTGCCATGTTCCCGAAAGGAGAAGTGACTTCTATCATTGGCCCAAATGGTGCGGGTAAAAGTACGCTGCTTTCTATGGCGAGTCGCTTAACCGAAAGTGATGCGGGCGAGGTCGTTATTGGCGATAAGTTACTGGCTGAATGGGATACCAAAGAGCTTGCTAAGCACCTTGCGGTATTACGACAGTCAAACAACATCAATATGCGATTTACGATTCGTGAGTTGGTCTGTTTTGGGCGTTTCCCACATTCTCAAGGCCGCTTGAAAGACGAAGATCATAAAGTCGTCGATACGGCGTTAGAGCACCTTGGTATTACCGATATTCAAAACAAATACTTAGATGAGCTGAGTGGCGGTCAGCGTCAAATGGCGTTTATTGCAATGGTAGTGGCGCAAGATACCGACTATGTCTTCTTGGATGAGCCACTAAACAACCTAGATATTAAACACTCTGTAGAAATCATGCAGACGCTACGTCGTCTAGCGCATGAGTTTAATAAGGCGGTGGTTATTGTGATTCACGACATCAACTTTGCTTCTTGTTACTCAGATAACATTGTCGCGATGAAGAGGGGCCAAGTGGTTAAGTCGGGCAAGGTCTCTGAAGTGGTTGAAAAGTCAGTGATGGAGTCGATTTACGAGATCCCATTTGAGATTCGTGAGTTCGATGGTGTTCGAATCTGTATGTATTATTCAGGTCGTTAGGTTGCGGGTTCGCTAGGCTATTTGATTCTCTAATGACTTAAGTGAAAAGAGCTCCCAAATGAGGAGCTCTTTTTGTCTTTATTCATAGCTGATTTTTAAGACTTGCTCAGTTTTAGCAAACTCAATGGGCTTTGTTGCGTAATTAAATTTAAAGATAGAACAACCCCGTTTCGCGTATT
>NZ_JBFSRZ010000047.1:0-39029 GCF_041466065.1 Vibrio sp. 10N.239.312.C11 | reverse complement strand
GAAATACGCGAAACGGGGTTGTTCTATCTTTAAATTTAATTACGCAACAAAGCCTCTCCAACTAGGAAATTCAATCGGTGTTCTGATTACTTCTCTTATCATGGGACATCTTGGCTTTTCCTTTAACGCCGACGCTCTCACAATTGGTTTCATGCTCTTCATTTACTGTGTAGGTATTGAAGCCGGGCCCAACTTCTTCGGTATATTCTTCAGAGATGGTAAGCATTACCTCATTCTTAGCCTCGTTGTACTTTCTACGGCCATTGCCCTTACTTATTTTTGCAGCGAATATTTAGGTCTTGGTTTCGGACTTTCCGCAGGCATGATGGCGGGAGCACTAACTGCAACACCAATATTAGTTGGTGCGCAAGATGCACTCAATTCAGGTTTAGCTGAAGTACCAAGAAACATGGACCTGGGTCTGGTCATAGAAAACCTCTCTGTAGGTTACGCGATGGCTTATTTAGTCGGCTTAATCAGTATGATTATGTTTGCCCGCCTTATTCCAAAGCTTCAGAAAGTAAACCTGCACGACTCTGCAGAACAAATAGCTCAAGAGCGCGGCCTAGGCACCTCTGGCCAGCGTAAGGTTTACTTACCCATTATCCGAGCTTATCGTGTGGGACCAGAGCTAATTACCTGGACTGATGGCAAGAACCTTCGTGAGCTTGGCATCTATCGCCAAACTGGTTGCTACATCGAGCGGATTCGACGTAATGGTATTCTTGCCCACCCTGATGGCGATGCCATTCTGCAAGAAGGCGATGAAATCGCATTAGTTGGCTTCCCTGACAGCCACGCTCGTCTTGATCCAAGTTTCCGAAACGGTAAAGAAGTTTTTGACCGTAACCTTCTCGATCTACGAATCGTTGAAGAAGAGATCGTCGTTAAAAGCGACAACATCGCGGGTAAGCGTTTATCTGACTTAAACTTATCGGAATACGGCTGTTTCCTTAACCGCGTAGTAAGAGCTCAAATTGAAATGCCGATGGACTTAAACATCGTACTTTCTAAAGGTGATGTACTGCAGGTGAGTGGTGAAAAGAGCCGTGTTCACGGCCTTGCAGAAAAAATTGGTTTCATCTCGATTCACAGCCAAATGGCCGATTTGACGGCTTTCTGTAGCTTCTTCATTCTGGGTATTTTGTTTGGTTTGATCACCATGACATTCGGCCAAGTCTCATTTGGTTTAGGTAATGCGGTTGGTCTTCTTCTATCGGGCATCATGCTTGGCTTCTTACGAGCGAACCACCCTACCTTCGGTTACGTTCCTCAAGGGGCGTTGAATATGGTCAAAGATCTCGGTTTGATGTTCTTTATGGTCGGTATCGGCTTGAGCGCCGGTGGTAAGATATTTGAGCATTTGACCCAAGTGGGTCCGCAAGTTATCGGGATAGCACTTATCGTGAGTGTACTACCAGTATTCTTCGCTTACCTAGTCGGCGCTTACGCACTGAAGATGAACCGAGCTTTGTTGTTTGGAGCCATCATTGGCGCACGAACCTGTGCTCCGGCGATGGACATAGTGAATGACCACGCTCGTTCAACTATCCCAGCACTGGGGTACGCGGGTACGTACGCGATAGCCAATATATTGATGACCTTAGCGGGTACTTTTATCATTATCATTAGCTAGTTTATTCAGCGTTATAACGCTTTAGATTAGATATTTTAAATGCACTAATTCATCGTTGAGTTGGTGCATTTTTTATTACTTAATCTCTTTTCTCATCCCACATCTCTATACTACTTTCCTCAAACTACAGACAAAAAATAGGCGCTCAATGAGCGCCTATTTCGTTTTAATTCGATTGTTTGAATTAGATGTCAGCTACATCAAATTCAACAGCTGTTTCAACGTCAGCTTCGTAATCAACACCATCAACACCGAAACCGAACAACTTCAAGAACTCTTCTTTGTACTCAACGTAGTCAGTCAGTTCTTTTAAGTTTTCAGTTGTGATTTGAGGCCATAGGTTACGACAATGCTCTTGAATGTCATCACGAAGTTCTAGGTCGTCTAGACGTAGACGGTTCACTTCATCAACTTCTGCTGCACTGCCATCTGCTTTGTATAAACGTTGGCTGAACATACGGAAGATCTGTTCCATACAACCTTCGTGAATGCCTTCTTCACGCATCTTCTTGAACACCATAGCGATGTAAAGAGGCATAACAGGAATAGCAGAGCTTGCTTGAGTCACAACTGACTTAAGAACAGCAACGTTCGCAGTACCACCAGTTTGGCCTAGTTTCTCGTTAAGCGCTGATGCTGCACGGTCTAGATCCATCTTAGCTTTACCTAGCGCGCCATCCCAGTAGATTGGCCACGTTAGCTCAGTACCGATGTAGCTGTAAGCAACAGTCTTACAACCGTCAGCTAGAACACCCGCTTCAGAAAGTGCGTTGATCCAAAGTTCCCAATCTTCACCGCCCATTACAGTAACAGTGTCTTTGATCTCTTCTTCAGTAGCAGGCTCAACGCTTGCTTCGATGATCGCATCTTTGTTTGTATCTACCGCTGTAGATGTGTACGTTTCGCCGATAGGTTTAAGAGATGAACGAATCACTTCGCCAGTCTCTGGCATTTTACGCACTGGAGATGCCAGTGAGTACACAACCATATCGATTTGACCTAGATCTTCTTTGATCAGGTCAATTGTTTTCTGTTTAGCTTCGTTAGAGAAAGCATCGCCGTTAAGGCTTTTTGAATACAGGCCTTCTTCTTTAGCTAGCTTATCGAACGCTGCTGAGTTGTAAAAACCAGCTGTGCCCGGCTTTTTCTCAGTACCGGCTTTCTCGAAGAAAACACCGATAGTTGAAGCGCCGCCACCAAATGCAGCCGCAATACGTGAAGACAAGCCGTAGCCACTTGAAGAGCCAACAACGAGTACACGTTTAGGTGCATTTGCGATTGGGCCTTGAGCTTTTGTGTAAGCAATTTGTTCTTTTACATTAGCTTCACAACCGACTGGATGTGTTGTAGTACAGATGAATCCGCGAATTCGAGGTTTGATGATCATATTCAACTTCCTTAAAAAATCAGGTTAAGGATAAGAGTTTCGTGCGCAAATGGCATCTAATTTCTGTAAAAATGTGGTGAAAATGCAAGTGGTTGGAGCACTCAACTGATATTTGCCGACTAAGTCACCATTTGTTAACGCTTCTATTGCGACTTCTACGACAAAAACAAAAAAGGCACCTTATTAGGTGCCTTTTATCATTTCGTTATCTAAGCAACGCTATTTAGCTTAGGTTTTAACTCTTTTCGCGTCAAAGTTTCAGTAAAGTCATGACTGAAGTGGTCAACTTGAATCGCTGTGTAACGCAGTTTATCAGCAGCAACAATTTGGTCGACTTCTTCTTGTGTCAGAACATCGGCAGCAAGTGCTTGAGCCAGTTTGTCTGCCAGCAACCCTTTACGAGCCACTTTGCCCTCTTTCACTGCTTTGAAGATCTTACGCTCTAGAGGCTTGATGCTGTACATCGCATTGAACGCGTTCTCCATAAGGCCAACACTATCATCCTCTTCCTTGCCGATGTAGCAAAGGTGAGTCAGACGTTCACGGTGTGCGCCCGGAGTCATCAAGCTTTCTGCTAGTTGAACTGTTAGGTTATCACTCGGTTTTTCGAAGTGGTTACCTACAGGGAAAACTAGACCTTTAAGTACTTTTCCAACCATCTTGTTCGGGAAGTTACGGTACGCTTCTTGTAACGACTTAGCCGCATTGTGGAAACAGTGTTGAACCGCGTAGTGTACGTAGTCTAGGTCAGCTTGTTGACGACCTTCGTCTTCATACTTTTTAAGTGCAGCAGACGCCATGTATAGGTAACTTAGACCATCACCCAAACGTGCAGAGATAAGCTCTTTACGTTTCAGTTCGCCACCTAATGTCAACATTGCGAAATCCGCACTCACTGCAAGCGCGCGGCTCAAGCGAGTCAAATCTTGGTAGTAAGGCTTCGTTGGACCACTCATGTCGGCTTTAATGAACTTAGAGCCAGTAAGTGCTGCACCAAACGCGCCAAACGTGTTTTTAGTTGCGTGTGAGATGTGCTTGAACAACAAGCTATCAAAGTCTTTTGCACCTTGCTTCTCATCTGGGTTCGCTGCCGCTTCCATTTCGCTCAATACGTATGGGTGACAACGTGTCGCACCTTGACCGAAGATCATCAGGTTACGAGTTAGAATGTTCGCACCTTCTACTGTGATTGCAACTGGAATACCTAGGTAAGGCGCAGCCAAGTAGTTCATTGGGCCATCTTGAATTGCACGACCTGAATGGATATCCATTGAGTCATTCAGAATAGTACGAGCCATCTCTGTCATGTGATACTTCGCGATAGCCGTTACGATACCCGGCTTCTCTTTCATATCAAGTGAAGTGGTTGTCAGTGTACGAGTCGCTTCTAATAGATACGTTAAACCACCAATACGGCCTAAGCTCTCTGCAACACCTTCAAATTTACCAATCGACATACCGAACTGCTTACGAACATAAGCGTATGCGCCGGTCGTTTTCGCTGTTAGGTGGCCCATCGCCGTGCCCAGTGCGGGCAATGAGATACCACGACCTGCAGACAGACATTCCACCAGCATACGCCAGCCTTTACCTGCGTAATCTGCGCCACCGATTAGCCATTCCATAGGAATAAATACATCGTGACCGCGTGTTGGGCCATTCATAAACGCAAGACCAAGTGGATCATGACGCTCACCAATCACAACACCTTCGTGGTCTGCCGGGATAAGCGCACAAGTGATACCAATGTCTTCTTTGTCACCCAGTAGCTTTTCTGGATCGTGCAGTTTGAAAGCCAAACCAAGTACCGTTGCCACTGGTGCTAGCGTAATGTAACGCTTGTTCCAGTTAAGCTTGATGCCTAGTGTCTCTTTACCTTCGTGCATGCCCATACACACAGTGCCGACATCAGGGATACCACCCGCATCAGAACCTGCTTCAGGGCCTGTTAGTGCGAAACAAGGGATATCTGTACCGTCAGCTAGACGTGGAAGCCAGTAGTCTTTTTGATCTTGAGTTCCGTAGTGAGACAGTAGCTCACCAGGGCCAAGAGAGTTTGGAACCATTACCGAAACCGCGGTACTGATACTACGCGTTGCAATCTTAGTTACGATTGTAGAGTTGGCGTGCGCCGAAAATTCACGGCCGCCGTACCCTTTCGCGATAATTAGCGAGAAGAAACGCTCTTTGCGTAAAAAGTTCCATACTTCCTCAGGAAGGTCTCGGTCTTCTTTCACAATTTTGTGGTCATCGAGCATAGCGAGCAAAGTTTCAAGTTCATTGTCCATGAACGATTGCTCTTCTGCTGTCAGCTGAGGTTTTGGGTACTGGTGAAGCTTAGTGAAATCTGGTTTACCAGAAAACAGCTCTCCGTCCCACCACACGCTACCCGCTTCCATCGCTTCTTTCTCGGTGCTAGATAGGGGTGGTAGTACTTTTTTAAAGAGTTTAAAAGCTGGGTCACTTACCCATTTTTGTCTTAGAGAGCTCATAGTTCAGATCCTTTTGTTCACTATATTGTTTGTGAATATTTTGCTTTTTATTGTTTTATTCTTTTGCTGACATGCCAGCGGCCAAATATGGGATAAGAATATCGACCACTGCCTTAGCATCTATCTTTCTGTCATAGTCATTCTCTGCAATTTCTATTAGAGCCTGGCTAGATGCCATGGTGAATACACAAGTCCCTAGGGTGAAGTGCAATCGCCAAAATAACTGTTCTTGAGTGAGGTTTGGGTTGGCTTTCATTACCGAGCTAGTAAACAGAGTCAGTACTTCGCTGTAGCGAGTTGTAATGAACCAACGCAAGTGACCTTGCACATCCGTATAACCTCGACCGATGAGTAACATAAATCGGCTCGTACCATTTGGCCTTACATCATTGAGTGCCCTTAGTGGCTGTCTTAAAGACTCAAACACGTCACTCATAGAATACGTTTCGTTCAAATTTAAGTTCACTAGTGCATCTTGCAATGCTGGCATAAATGCTTCTAAGTAACGATTGAGTACCGCACGAACCAGAGTCTTCTTATCGCCAAAGTGGTAGTTCACTGAAGCAAGATTGACATTGGCTTTACTCGTAATCGTGCGTAAAGAGGTGTCATTAAAACCGTGCTCAGCAAATAAGCCTTCAGCCACATCTAAGATTTTGTCTTTGGTTGTACTTCTTGGTGCCATTTCAATCACTCGTATTAAACAACTGTTTGAAATATACGCTTAGAACATTTATTTAACAAGCAGGCAACATCACATTTTCACAAATTGGTCGTACCAGTTGTAAGCATTACGTTCTAAGCGATTGAATAGAGACGCGTTTAATTAAAAAGAGAAAATTAATGAATTTTTGGGGAACTGAAATGGTAATCGAGGGTCATAAATTTAGTAGAAAACAGAGTATTTAGATGTTTAACAGGCCGTCAAACTTGTTTCTCACTGTTTTCTTAATTACTGCATTTTCCTTATTAACTCCTATACTTGTATCCGCCCAAACCGCGTTGGTTTGGGCTTTTTTTTATCTAAGATCACGGTGTTTTTTTTAGGTTAATAGTAGACACAAAAAAGCCCTCGAAACCGAAGGCTTTCATTACATTAAAGTTCAAAGCATTTCACGATCCGACTAGGCAGCATCATTTTTGATTAACTCGGCTAGCACCGAAAGATCATTGCCGAGATCAACCGAAGCTCCCATTTCCGTTGCAATACCTTCAACCACTATGGTTTGAGTATCACTGCCGCCATTGATTGGAATCGATAGTGCGATATCGTCTACATCAACAGACACTTCAATCATGCCAAGCAGCTCGGCCATTTGAGTTTCATCTTGTGGGTCTTCAAGTAGATCATTTAGGTCAATCAGATCACCGGCGCCCTCCGTATAAAGCTCAAAGTCTTTAATGATATCGGTCCCATTGTCGAGCGTAGAGTCTAGCCAAGTGAAGATGTTGTCTCCGCTATCTCCAATCAGCAGATCGTTGCCTGACTCGGCATACAAAGGTTCATTACTCGCTGCACTAATAACGTTATATTGCTGCGGTTCTTCGATATCTATGGTGACCGTCTCTACAGTGCTTTCTGCGCCATTAGAGCCGACCGCGACATAATCAAACTGCGGGTCTTCAGTTACCGCCTCGTTACCTTGGACATAGCGTAACTCCCAACTGCCCCCTGTCGATGACAACTCCATTCCAACGATCGGATTATCTGGTGATGAATAACTGAAATCATAAAGTATTTGGCTGTTTCCGGTGTCTCCGGGGTCTTTCTGATACTGCTCTGTATGCGTTGTACCATCAGCAAAGGTATAGAGTACTTCAACATAAACATTACTATTGGTGTTAAATGAACCACCCAAACCATCTAGACCAAAATCAATAACCCCTAATGGATTATTTGTAAAATCGAGGACTAAGGTCTCCTGTTTGTTCATACCTCTACCATCGGTATCACCAATACCAAAACCGACATGAGACTGTTCACCTTGATACTGTTTCAAAGGTTTATTATTGTTGTCTTCAATCGTAACCGTAATCGTATTGCCGTTATCTAGGGTAATAAGTCTCTCGGTTGGTGACACCGCGACGCCCCAATTATAGAAACCATCAACGAGCTCTGGCATATCGTCAGGGTCACCACTGAAGCCCATTTCAAACATTTCTCCTGGCCCGGCAACGAAGCTGATATTATTTGGGACAAACAACACACCGTTGTCGACGTCAGACTGCACAATTTCTCTCGTGACGCCATTTTCATCGGTATACAAAAGGCTGCCGTTAGTTGGCAAACTTTCTATCCGAATATTAAGTGGAATGTCGTCATGATCATCTTCTATATCTGAGATGTAATCTGGCATGCCGCCATCTTCAGAATCGAAGAGGATAGGTATAATCGCATCCTCATCATTAACGACCGTAAAGCTGGTCGCTTCAGGTGCGTCATTGACACCATTGATTGTTATCTCGATAACATGCTCTACACCATCGATGGCGGTGACGACATATCGCTCAATAACCGTGTCGTCATCGTTCAAGTATTGAACCGCATCGTTATCAACGACATAACTCCATGCCCCTTCAGGTGTAATCGTTAACATACCTAGTGCAAGTGCATAAGTAGATCCAACAGGGGTAAACACGCCATTAGGTTTAAATGCAGGCATGTCACTGGTGTCGACGTCAGTAATCGTTAAAGTACCAGACACCGAGAGTTCGTTGGTATCTTCATTGACATCGACGTCCTCTGTCACTTCTCCCACGTCAGAGTCACCTTCCCCAACCGTAATCTCAGATGGGTCATCGGCACCGTTGATGGTGATGGTCACTTCACTTGTGGTTCCGTCAATCGCAGTAACCGTGTAAACCTCGGTGACAAACTCATCATCATCGAGATACTGCACATCATCGTTGTCGACGACGTAAGTCCATTCGCCATCGTCGGTAATGGTCAACATACCCAACGCAATATCATTGGTCGAACCTTCAGGATTAAACGTTCCGTTAGGTTGAAAAGCCGCGACATCGTTAGCATCAACATCGGTAATCGTCAGTGTTCCCGTCGCCATCAAGTCGTTACTCTCCGGGTCAACATCGACATCTTCCGTCACCTCACCCATGTCTGAGTCACCTTCTCCGACAGTAATTTCGGATGGATCATCAGCACCATTGATGGTGATAGTTACTTCACTTGTGGTTCCGTCAATCGCAGTCACCGTGTAAACCTCGGTGACAAATTCATCGTCATCGAGATATTGCATATCGTCGTTGTCTACGACGTAAGTCCATTCGCCATCGTCGGTAATGGTCAACATACCCAACGCAGTATCATTGGTCGAACCTTCAGGATTAAACGTTCCGTTAGGTTGAAAAGCCGCCACATCATTAGCATCAACATCGGTAATCGTCAGTGTTCCCGTCGCCATCAAGTCGTTACTCTCCGGGTCAACATCGACATCTTCCGTCACCTCACCCATGTCTGAGTCACCTTCTCCTACGGTAATCTCGGACGGATCATCGGCACCGTTAATAGTAATGGTCACTTCGCTCGTGGTTCCGTCTATTGCAGTAACCGTGTAAACCTCGGTGACAAACTCATCGTCGTCAAGGTATTGCACATCATTGTTGTTGACGACGTAAGTCCATTCACCACCATCGGTAATGGTCAAAAAACCCAGAGCGGTATCATTGGTCGAACCTTCTGGGTTAAACACACCGTTTGGTTCGAAAGCAGCGACGTCGTTATCGTCGACATCGGTGATGGTTAGCGTCCCTGACGTCGCTAAGTTGTTGCTCTCTTGATCAACATCCACATCCTCAGTCACTTCTCCTGTGTCTGAATCACCTTCACCAACGGTTATGTCAGATGGATCATCGGCACCGTTAATAGTGATAGTCACTTCGCTAGTGGTACCGTCACTGGCTGTCACGGTATAAACCTCAGTAACGAATTCATCGTCATCCAAGTACTGAACATCGTCGTTGTTAACTACGTAAGTCCAAGCACCATCAGGGTCGATGCTCAATACGCCTAGCTGTGATTCGTTTGTTGAACCTACGAGGTTAAACTCACCGTCAGCTGAATAGGTAGGAGTGTCGCTGTCTACATCTGTAATTACGATCTGACCAGACGTCACTAATTGATTGGTGATCTCATCTACATCAATGTCCTCAGTCACACTGCCCGAATCATCGGTAGCGACTGCCGCATCATCAGTACCAATGATGGTGACGGTGATGACTTGTTCGCCACCGTCGGAGGTTTGCACTGTCGTCGTATCTTGAATTTGCTCGCCATCAGCAAGTTCATCAAATGGACTGTTGGCCACGAATGTCCACGAGCCATCCTCATTAACGACAAAAGACCCGAACCCATTTTCGCCTTCCGCATCTTTGGCGATAAAGGTAACGTCCGGATCGTCAATGGTTAAAGCGCCCCCGGTTTCAATAGGCTCATCCTGTTCAAACTCAATAACGTTGGTTTCACCTGAAACAAGCGCAAGAGCAATGATATCGAAAAGAGCAATACTTTGAGTTTCGGACAGCCCTTGAGATTCAAGTCCGTCAGTTTCAAAGTTTGTTGAAGCCAGAGTTTCAGCCCCTGTACGTTCAATCCTACCGCTGTTGGTTAGACTTGAGCCTTGCTCACCTGCTGCGGCATCAAACTCTTCACCCAATTCTGTTGGATCAAACCCTTCTTCAATAGCACGTTGAACTTGAGCGATCGCATCATCAGTGTCTATCACGTTTTGCTGACCTTGGTCATCGACAAACCGTGCAGAAACGTTTGGCACGCTCTCTTCAGTTGTTTCGACAGTGACAATGACGTCGCTAGTAGCTGGTTGCTCGCCCGGAGGCAAACGTCTAACTTGGCCTTGAGCGTCGAGCACTATAACGCCGTTCGCAAGACCTAGTATACTTAGGTTGATATTTCCCATATCCATATTCCCACTTCTGCCCAGAACACACCAAACGCGGATCCAATCCCACTCTGCGCTGTGGCTATTTCCTACAATAAATTTAGTAGTGGCATTATTGATAATCAACTCACTAAAGGCATGGAAATGCGATGCTTTTTAAATTAGTCAATAGCAATAGCGACTTACATTCAAAAAAAACCAACAAACTTCGCATTTTTTTGCAAATGTCCTAAGCTTCGTTTAATACCATTCACTCAATTCAACGGTAAACGTAGGTTGGGAAACGGATGAGGCATTGAAAGTAGAAGGAGAGCTACTTTGAAATTGTTTAAATTATCCATAATGTGTTGCTTAGTTGCTGCAGCACCACTCGCCGCTCAAACTCTGGAACAGTCTGTGGCTATTACCCTGGCAACGAATCCAGAGATAAAAAGCATCTTTAACGAATATGTGAGCGTGAAAAAGCGTAATGACGCCTCTGGTGGGGCATACAGGCCGAGTATCGACCTTGATGCCGGTATTGGTTATGAAGGTATAAACCCTGCACCAAATAACGGTCCAGACACGGATCTAACAAGAAAGGAAGCAACGATTTCCCTCACTCAATTGCTGTGGGATGGTTCTTCGACTCTGAACGATATTGACCGTACCGCTGCAGAAGCTGAATCAGTTCGTTTGCAATTGATAGCAGATGCCGAAGACAAAGCACTGGAGGTAACACAAATATATCTCGACGCAGTAAAAGCGACTGAGGTACTGGCGCTGTCAGAAAGTAACCTTGCGATACACAAGAAAATCTATAAAGACATAAAAAAACGAGCGAGTTCAGGCATAGGTTCTACCGCAGACGTTTCGCAAGTAGAAGCTAGGATTGCAAAAGCTCATGGTAACTTATTAGCCGCCCAGAATAATTTGATCGACACACATACCCAATTTAGAAGAGTTGTAGGACAAGAACCGCTAGGTCTGATTTACCCAAGGGCCGACATATCTTGGATTCCACTGTCATTGTCAGATGCCCTAGTTGACGCTTTAGATAAACACCCTGTAATTAAAATAGCGGCGGCAGATGTCGACGCAGCACATTTTCAATATAAACAGTCCAAAGGCGTAAACTATCCTACATTCTCTATCGAAGCGTCTCAGTCATGGCGTGATGATGCAGGAGGCGATGAAGGTTCAAGTCAAGAAACGCTCGCAATGCTGAGAATGCGGTATAACTTGTACAATGGTGGTACAGACAGCGCCAATTCAGAAGCTTCTGCTTACCAACTCAATAAGGCGAAAGATCTTAGAGATCGTGCTTATCGCCAAGTCGAAGAAGGACTTCGCCTCTCATGGAGCGCCTTAGATCTCACACTGCAACAGAAAAACTTTTTGTCCGACCATGTTGATTCAGCTTCAGAAACCGTTATCGCCTATGAAAAACAATACCGAATAGGTAAACGTACTCTGCTTGACCTGCTCAATACTGAGAACGAACTGTTTGAAGCACGCAAAGATTATCTGGATGCCCATTATTCGGAGCAGTACGCTAAATACCGAGTGATGAACGCTACAGGTTCTTTATTGAATGCTCTGCTGGTTGATATACCGGAAGAGTGGACAACGGCCGTGGAGTATTAATGATGAAAATAACTTACTTATTACTTCCCGTATTAACGATGACTTTATTTGCCTGCTCCAATCAGCAGCGAGAAACCTACATCGAGACTCCCGAAGCTGAACAAATTGCCGATCTACAAGACGATGATAAAGATGGTGTAGTAAACGCGCGAGATACCTGCCCTGGTACACCAGAAACATCACAAGTCGACAATGATGGCTGTGGTGAAACAATTCGAGCAGAAGAAGTACGACAGCTGAAAATACTCTTTGCTCATGACTCATTTGAAGTAAACCCAATATTTTCTAGCCAAATTAGCACCATGGCAGAGTTTCTTGAAAACTACAAAAGCGCTTCAATTGAAATCCAAGGTTACGCCAGTAAAGTGGGCTCCAACGAATACAACTTAGACTTGTCAAAGAAACGAGCAAACAATGTACAAGATGAGTTACTTTCGAATGGTATAGAACCAGAGCGCGTGAGAATTGTTGGCTATGGTGAAGAACGCTTAGAAAACGATGGTGACGATCCTACTTCACACGCACTGAATCGTAAGGTAACCGCGACCGTAGTTGGGTTAAGTGAGCAGATCGTTGAAGAGTGGACCATTTTTACCACACTAGAAAAGTAACGTGACATCATCACTGAAAGCGCAAGATGTAAGGTAAATTCGCTTACAAATACAGCTTAGCTTCAAGATCAATAAAGCCGTGATAGGGTTACCCATCACGGCTTTTTGTTCTTTGTCGTCACATGAATCGTAAAGGTGATTCTGTGACTCTTCTTGCTACTCAGAAATTGACTTGTTACTCAGTGAGTAGGCTCCCTCTTAAGCGAACCTACTACCGATTATGCTTTTACCTACCAATTATAGCTTTACTTCTTGATGCTTAGTTTTCGGTAGAGAAATACTTAGCAGGAAGTAACCTAAGATAGCTGCGGTCGTTGAGCCCATCAGGATACCTAATCGAGCAAGCGTATCAAAATCTGCGTTCGTTGGACCAAATGCTAGCGATGAAATAAAGATAGACATCGTAAAGCCAATACCACACAACACAGATACCGCGAAGATGTTCATGAAGTTCACACCTTCAGGAAGCTTAGCGATGCCCGTTTTCACAGCACCCCAGCTGAATAGGAAGATACCCAGAGGCTTACCAACCAATAGACCCATAGCAATACCAAGCGGTAGCATGCCTGTAAGGTTTGAAATTGAGATGCCTTCTAGTGAGATACCTGCGTTTGCAAATGCGAAGATTGGCAAAATTGCAAAAGCGACGTATGGGTGCAGAGCATGTTCTAGATGTTTCAGCGGAGAACGCTCTCCTTTATTGCCTTTCAGTGGGATAGCAAAACCAATGACTACACCAGCCAATGTTGCGTGAACACCTGACTTCAATACTGCGAACCACAGAATTGCACCAACAATAAGGTAAACACTCAGCTTAGTTACATGCTTGTTGTTTAGCATGAACAGCACACCAGTTGCAATGAAGCCAACCGTTAGTGCAAGCGTCGATAGATCACCTGAGTAGAACAGTGCAATGATAACAACAACCCCTAGATCATCGATAATTGCCAACGCTAGTAGGAATACCTTCAAGCTTACCGGTACACGGTTACCAAGAAGAGCCATGATACCCAATGCGAAAGCAATATCAGTTGCCGCAGGGATAGCCCAACCTTGAAGCGCTTCAGGGTTACTTGAATTGAATAGCACGTAAATAAGTGCAGGAGCTAGCATACCACCCACCGCTGCGATAGCTGGGAAGATTGCTGTCTCTTTAGACTTTAATGCGCCTTCTAACAGTTCGCGCTTAACTTCTAAGCCAATTAGAAGGAAGAAGACAGCCATTAAGCCATCGTTAATCCAGTGTGATACAGACATACCAAGAACATAGCTGTGCAGTACCCCTTGGTACATTTCGTTCAATGGTGAGTTTGCTACAAACATTGCGATCGCCGCAGCGATGACTAGTATGATGCCGCCAGCAGATTCCAATTTAAAGAAGTCACGGATGACGTCGGTCATGATTTCGCCCTTATATTTATTATTTAAATAAACGAATAACAAAGAATAACCACGAGTTTATATCCAAGCTCTATCGATAGATAATCACTTCTTCGGATGTTTAACTTCGGTTTTTCCTACAAATACTAAACAATACGTCGTATATTCCATAATGTTGTTATGCACCATGAATTAAGTATAGATGAGTTCACCAAGGCTGTATGCACAAATAATTCGAGGGTTGTCGGAATATCAAACATAAAAAAAGGCTATCAAATGATAGCCTTAGGTGTTTTTTAGTAGCCAGTTAACTGCATAAAGCCTGTTGCTTCATGGCTTCCGCTCGCCATAATTGGCCCTTCCCAATAGGGTATGACAAAAGACAGCCACATATCCCTACGTTTGATACGCGTAGTGAGATTGATATCGTGTTGTGGCACGTTAATAATCCATTGGAGCGGCATTCTTCTACCATTCATTAGCGTCGTATTCTGTAATGGCTTGATAGAAATGTCGGAGTCCGTTAGCTGATACACTTTGCCAGAGCGAGTTGCCAATGTTCCAAAAACATAAGGCAATTGTTGATTATGGCGATATCGGTTAATGCTCAGTGCAGTACCGTCATCGAGATTAAACACGAACCAATCCCAGCCTTGCTGACCGACTCCGAGTAAACCACTGCCCCACTCTTTATGCACCCACGCAGTACCTTCGACTTCTTTCGTTACACCGTCGAGATTCAAAACCCCACTCAAAGATAAAAACGGAGCGCTGAAGTTATAAGACGCGACAGGCAATAAGTCGTGCTTTTTCTGATAGCCGTTATCGCCGTTGAGCACGTATGGCCCTTTCGCAATAGTGTCGAGTTCAAGGCCAAACGTATCGGTTTGTACTTGAAGGCGACCTGGAAACGGTGTGTTACCCAGAGCACGCCAGTTCCAGTTATCAATCCAAATTCTAAATGGATGACTGGTCATACCCGCCTGTCCAATGCCGCCACGCGCCAAACGCTGCTCTTTCCAAACCTTAGATTCAGACGAAATTACCACATTTGAAATATAAACCTGCGGGCTTTGCCACCCCCAGGTTTCTCTCTCGTCAGTTGCTATACGAAAGAAGCTCCACTGTACCGAGTACTTTTTCCCATCATCCCCTTTTAGAGACGCAAAATAATGCCACCACTCATGCTGGAATTCTGGGTGGAACTGGAAATCACGAGGCAACGAAACGCCTCGGTCTGGCAATACAGGTTCAAACACATTGAAGTGCTCACTTACAAGTACTGAATTAACCTCATTCTCGCCCTTATCGCCAACATCGACAAAATAGGAATAGTAAGCCCAGACACCTAAAATAGTGCCAAAGAAACCAATCAGTAATAGAGCAGAAACAAATCGGTGTCTGAGTTTTTTTGAGCCATTTCGTTGAAGCATATTAAAGCGCATCCCTCAGTGATTTCATCGGTGTGTTCCGAATCATTCTCATCACTGGCAATGCACCAGCTAACATTAATGCTGCCATGGCCCACGCAAATGTCTGCAAATAGTCCCAAGGAATCACTTGTAATTCGAGTGACCACCCAAAAGACTGCTTAATGACAATATCGACGATCAAGCTGGCTAACGCCAATCCGAGCGGGATAGCAATCAAGGAAGAAATAAGTCCGAACACAAACAACTGCAAGCTGCCTGTAAAAATCAGCTCTTTTGCCGAGACCCCTAAGCAACGTTGCAATGAAATATGCCTTTGTCGAGACACTTCACCCGCAACCGTCGCGAAAAAGATGCCGAAGACCGCGATGACCAAAGTGATGTTACCCAATGTATCAGCTATCGCGAATGTTCTATCAAACACTCTCATCGCCTGACTGTGAATATTGTTATTATCAAAAATACGCTCAGATCCAAGCCTGAATACGCTTTCCAATCGACTTCGAAGTCCTACGGAATTGACATCATCTTTAAGTATTACGCCTAGACCGACATTTCCGCGTCCAGCAAACCCAGATAGCCAGTTTCGATGTGACATCATGACTTGATGGTAAGGGTTGCCATAATCGTAATAAACACCAACAACCTGCCAACCAGAGCCAAGACTGTCATAAAGGTCTATATAGTCGCCTGGGCGAATCCCTAACTTGAGAGACATCGATTCACTGATCAACACACCTTTCGAATGATGCAGGTGGTACCAGTAATTCGGAATACCTAACTTGATCGTCAGCGCTTCTAATTCGCCTTCAGAAGGACCAGTACTGACCACCTGGGTACTTCCGACAGGGGAAGCGACATCTTTCTCCCAACGCCACCAAACTGAATCGACTTCAGGCTGTTCTGACAGCCAATTACTCATACGAGCAGCGGCGTTGTTGGTTGGGTAGATGTACAGGTCTGCAGCCAAACGCTGTGTTAGCCATTTATCGGTGGTATCCCTAAAGCTACCCACCATGGTTTCTACACCAATATTCGCTGTTAACGCTAGCATAAACGCCATTGTCGCCACACCACGATAACTCATGCTTGAAGCGGCATCCGCAAAGAACCAGCGAGCACGAACCCAACGCAGTGAATAAGACAAACTGTTGAACAGCTTCCACATCAAGAAAGGCGTAAACAAAGCCACACTGACGAGCATCAGGGCAATAATCGCAAAACCAGATTCTTGCGTTTGTGGGGCTTGATACACAGCGACAGCTGCAACCAAGAAACCACAACCAATCAATGCTTGCCAAGTAAACTCGGTACCAGCAAAACGCATCAAAGATAAACGAGATGACAAACGAATCGGTTGCGACCTCAGCAAACGAACCAATGGCCATGCACACGCTAGGAATGCACCAAGCAACGCCATTAATAAGCTATAACCACTCCAACGCCAACTCCAGCTAAGGGTTAAGCCCACATTCGCATCGTAAAGATCACCTAAACTCGAAGAAACGGCAGGTAACAGTTGGTTTGCCAACATGACACCGAATACATTACCGCAGATCCAGCTCAGTAGAACCAATAACAATAACTCTAAGCAAAGCGCTTTAGTCAGTTGCCAACCAGACACACCTGTTTGTCTCAAGATTCCGACGAGTGGTTGGCGCTGAATGAAAGACAGCGACATCGCTTGATAGAAAATAAACAAGCCAACGACAAACGACAGCATGCCCATCGCTTTTAGATTTAAGTGGAAAGCGCTAGTCAATGACTCAAGCTCAGCTTTAGAGCTGCGAGAGATTGTCAAACCATTGGGCAACATGTTTTTAAGACGTTCAAACTTCTCAGGAGACATGTCTGAACACGCAATCACGGAAAGCCCTGCACTGCGTTTAAGCATTCGGAGCAAAGAGATATCCGCAATCAACCTTGTACCATTAATCAGGTTATTTTGGTCCACTACCACTGGACCTAGCTCTGAACCATCCATCAGTGGAATGTAGTCCCCATCCTTCCATTCCATATGTTCAGCAAGATCATCACTCACTAGGATCGGATATGGTGGTTTCATGAGATCTAACGTGGTGAGTTCTTTTAGGGCAGCACCAGGCTGAAGCTGAAGCATAGAAACAGGGTCTATGCCAATAAGCATAAAGTTTGCACCATTTTCATCAGTGATACTATGGTGGTCAAAAGGAGAACACTGCTGAAAGCCTTCACGACGAAGCTGAATGTAAAAACCTTGCGGGATTTTATTCGCGTTATGTTTTGGTCGAATACGGTAAGGAAGAGGATTCGAAAAGAGTTTTTCGCCATGCGTATAACTTTGCTTGGCGTGTTGGTTGATAGCGGTAACACCAACCAAAAGTGATACGCCTAGGGTTAAACCAAGCCATACCAAGATAATCTGAAGTGGGTAACGTCGATAGTGACCAAGTAGCGCTTTAACTACGGGCCATAACATGCAGTTGCCCTCCTTGTAGGCGAATTCTGCCATCCATATGCAATGCAACTTTCTCACTGTGTGTCACCAGCAATAATGTACATTCTAATTGGCGGGCCAAAGAGGTCAGCAAACGCATTACCGCTTCTGCATTACGCTCATCTAAACTTCCCGTCGGTTCATCGGCTAACAGAATTTTAGGTTCCATGTACAGAGCACGAGCAATCGCTGCGCGTTGTTGTTGACCACCAGACGCTTCTTCAGGGTAACGACCAAGCAAAGGCATCAGGTCTAAAGCAGAAAGAATCTGTCTCCAGAGCCCCTTATCTTCAGGTAAACCTTTTAACTGGCGGCAAAAACGGATGTTGTCGGCAATGTTAAGCGTTGGTAGCAAGTTGAATTGCTGGAAGATATGACCGATGTTGTTTCTACGATAAGCGGTGCGGTCACGCTCGGTCGAGTCGTGCATATCGAAGTGAGGGAAAGCGATTTCACCTGAATCGGCGAGGTCTAAACCCGCGATAAGATTCAGCAAAGTACTCTTACCAGAGCCACTTTCTCCCATTAATGCCAGCTGATCACCTTGGTTTAATGTTAATTCAGCACCTTGCAAAACAGGGTGAAACTCCCCCCCATCGACATAGCCTTTACACAGGTCTGACAGCTTTAACATTAAACAGCTCACATTAGTTAGAATTTGGAATGAGAATCTACACTAATTCCCTGTTAGGAGGAAGTATTTTGAAAGATAGATCACACACCAACGATAAAGTGATGGGGTTGATGCGCTCTACTTCAATTTCCTATCAAGTTTTTAATCCATTTTTTTGTTTTCATGCGATAGAGCGACCCACCCCACTTAAGTACTTCTTCAGTGAGGAAAAGTAGATATATCCACTCAGGTGGAAACTTCAGATAGATAGCAGCAATCGCGGCGAGCGGAATACCGATCACCCATTGGGCAATCAGGTCTTGATAAAGGCAGAACTTCACATCACCGCCCGCTCTCAACACACCAACAATGACAGTCAGCGGTACCGATCGGATAACAATACCCACGCTTAAAATTAGAATGAACTTTTCTGAGAGGGCTCTGGTTTCTTCCGTCAGTGCACTAAAAGCATTCAGTATTGGCGTTTGTACGAAGTAAAGAAAAATCGCGACCACGATACTGGTCAAGAAACACAAAATCGTTAAGCCTAACGCTTGGTAATAAACCGCTTCATTATTCTTTGCGCCAAGTTGATTACCCACCAGAACCGCTGCCGCATTCGAAAGGCCAATCAGTAAACTCAATGAGATAGATTCAACAGGCGTCATCACTGACAGTGCTGCCAGTCCTTGAACGCCCGATTGCCCCATGATCGCGTGGTAAGCAAATAAGCCACCCGCCCACGCCAAAAAGTTAAACGTCGTCGGCAGCGATAACTTTAAGAAGCGAACCACTTTTTCAATCGAAGCTGCTGCTTTTATATCGCATAACTTGAAAGCCAAGAGATGCTTTGAACAATAAAGATAACCATATAAGGTCGCCACTTCAATGGCACCGCTCAATACCGTCGCAATCGCCGCACCTTTGATTCCAAGCGCAGGAAAGCCTAAGTTACCGAAGATCAGCACCCAGTTTAAGAACACGTTAGACAGGATACCGATACCGCTGAAGAAGGTGCTTAGCCCGGGTTTGTGCATCGCTCTCAAACCTACAGCCATACTGCTAACGCACGATACAGCTAGCATGCTAAACGAGGTGATAACAATGTATTCAACACCAAGGTTGATCACTTCTTGGGAGTCAGTCGTCACGCCCATGATTTGTGCGGGAAATGAAACGAAGAAAACAATAGTTAGTAACGCAAACAGTGTTGAAACCAGCCAAGTCAACGCCGTACTTTCTCTGACGCCTTGCTTGTTACCTGCTCCCCAATATTGCGCAGTCAATAACGCACCACCCGTGGTGACACCCACCAGCATAATGGTCGTGACAAACATGGCTCGACTCGCCACACCCACCGCCGCAATATCCGCTTCACCCAATTGGCCTAACATCAACACATCCACTAAGCCTCGGCTTGAAAACATAATGCTCTGCAAAGTAATAGGCAAAGCAATCGCAATAAGCCTACGAACAAAATCACCTCGAGTGTGATGAATAATTGAAGAGAGCAACATAGAAATACCTAAACGGAACGTATTGATGAATAAAGATAAATATCACGCTATTATATCAATGTTCGGTTTTTAACCACAGAGATAAATGGAGTAACAATGAAGAAAGTACTGGTTTTAGGCGCTTCTGGATATGTTGGTTCGCAGCTCCTCCCTCTCCTGCTTGAGCAAGGCTATCTAGTCACAGCTGCAGCAAGGCATATCGACTATTTAAAAGCACGAACAGAGCCTCACGACAACTTGTCACTTGAATACCTTGATCTCGCAGATCAAGCTGCGACACAAGCGCTCGTCCCTGACTTTGACCTTATTTTCTTTCTTGTACATGGAATGGCTGAAGGCCATGATTTCATTGATTACGAACTCAAGTTGGCTCGTAACTTTGTTTCGGCTCTTGGGCCAAAAAACCAACACGTCATCTACCTGAGTTCGCTTCAACCGCAAACGGGTGATTCAGAGCATCTTCAAGCGAGAAAACAAACCGGACAACTGCTTCGTAAAGGACCAGTACCGGTGACCGAACTTCAAGCAGGCGTGATCATTGGCCCCGGCTCTGCGGCGTTCGAGATCATGCGAGACTTCGTGTACAACTTGCCTATTATGATTGCGCCAAAATGGGTCGACTCTAAAGCCAACCCTATTGCCTTGCAGAACCTGAACCACTATCTACTAAAACTCGCACAAGACACGCCTAGCGAAAGCCAAACTTTCGAGGTTGGCGGGCCAGATATTGTCTCTTATCGAAACCAATTTGCACACATTGCCAAAACAGCCGATCGTCCACTCAGGCTGTGGGCGACATCACTTCTCACACCTTCAATGGCGTCTTATTGGTTGGGCGTGGTGACTTCTGTTCCGTCCAACATAGGCAGAGCGCTTCTCGCGGGCTTAAAGCATGACTTTATTGCCAGTTCGACCATCATTAGAGAAAAGTACCCTCAGAAACTTATCTCATTCGAAAGTATGGTTGAGCAAGCGATTCATTCTGAAGGCAACTTCGTAAAAAGTAATGTTTGGGGCTTTGACAAAACCGCCTTCAAGCGCTGGCAAGCTGGGTATGGCTATTACCCGAAGAAAACAGGGGCAAGTATCACCTCAAGCGCATCCTTAGATTCCCTCTGGCACGTTGCTCAGCAAATAGGAAGCCCGAAACAAGGTTACTTCTTCGCTAACGCTTTATGGCGCACACGCGAATGGTTAGATCTTATCTTTGGCGGTGGTGTACCTGTTCGACAAATGCCAGAAGGTCCTAACCTAAAAGTCGGTGACAAGATTGACTCTTGGAAGGTTATTCGCTGTGAAGAGAATCAGTTTCTATCTCTGCTTTTCGGTATGAAAGGTCCCGGTTTGGGGAGACTCGAAATTACCGTCTCTGACCACGGTGATTCTCGTGAACTGAACATTTCAGCTTGGTGGCATCCAAAAGGCTTTTTAGGCTTACTGTATTGGTTCGCGATGATGCCAGCTCACCTATTTATCTTTAAAGGCATGGTGAAGGCGATTGAGAAGCAAGCTAAAGAGCAGATGAAGGATTAAAGCAGATTCGAGATCCGGCAACGAGATACGAAGAAATTAAGAGCTATAGATGAGACTGCATCCACACCTTCTTGCTAGAAAAAGACCGCCATTTAGGCGGTCTTTATATTTTTAACTGTCACTAGATTAGCCAATAACGCTAATTGGGATCTCAGCCAGTTGGTTGCCTTGGTTAGCTGGATACACGATGTATTCACCGTGATACTTCACCGCTGACTTGTAGTCAGTGACTTTGTGAAGCATGAAACCTGCTTCCATCGCTGCTTGAATAAACTCAGCGTGGTTACCACGAACAAACCAGTTCATTGGTTTTACCATTAGCTCACCGTCGAACGAGTCGTCACACTGTTTGCCACAAAGTGCAAAAGAGTGCTCACCATCAGTGAAGAACTGAATTTTGCCGCCAGTCGTTAGCTCGTCTTCACTTGATACACTCCAACCCATCTCGTACATTTTGTCCATGAACGCTTCAACATCACTGTCTTTTAGCGCTTTAGGCTCTTCGCCTTCAGGGAAAAAACGTCCGTAAAACGCAGAAATACGTTTAAAGGTAAAAGTTAAATCAGAGTTATTGCCCTTTGAACGGCCCTGTTTCTGCCAGCGAACCAAGTCAGGCACAATCACACGATCATAAGACTGAGCCTTAATCGCCTTCGTTACCCAACGAACTAAATAAAGGTTGTTCGCAATAGGCGCATCAATCGCTTTGCCTGCTTTGTGCAGAGCGTAAAGCTCGCCTAATGCATCATTCACTAACTTCTGAATTTCAATATAGTATTTTGACATTATGCCTTCTTTCCTAATGTCCAATATAGTAACGCTGACATTACTGCACACGCAGCCATTACCATAGCCATAGACCCAGCACTGTCACTTGGCAGCATCGCAACGATAGCTCCAACGACAGAACCAGTACCAAATCTTAATGTTCCCGCAAGCGATGAAGCCGTACCGGCCATGTTTGGATAACCACTGAGCAATAGACCCATAGAGTTACTGCCGATAGTAGAAATGGTGCCAATAAATAGCATCACAAACGGCACAATACCCCAAAGCCCGAGATCCAATAACCAACCAACCAGTAAACCGACGCCAGCTAATAATTGAATGACCAGCGCGGCTCTCAGCATGGTATGAGAGCCAACCTTCTTAACAATTCGACCATTAATTGTCGTCATCAGAATCATCGCAACGATGTTCAGACCAAACAGGTAACCAAACAGGTCAGGACGTACTCCATAGACATCAATGTAGACAAAAGAGCCTGCGGTTAAGAATGCAAACATCCCAGAGAACGAGAACGCACCCGAGAAAATTAGGCCCATAGCGGTCGAGTTTTTACATAAACGAGCGTAATTACGAATCGTGGTTTTAAAGCGTAATGGTTGACGATTTTCAACAGGCAGAGTTTCAGGGATTTTGATTATCACCGCGAGAATCACAATCACTGCAAAAATAGCTAACACCCAAAAGATTGAACGCCAGCCGAACCACAATGCCAAATAGCCGCCAATCATCGGCGCGATAAGTGGCGCAACCGTCATCACTAAGGTAACGAACGACATGGTTCTTGCGAAATCTTCACGGTCGAACATATCACGCACAACCGCTTGGATAATGACCGCCGCCGCCGCACCTGCAAAACCTTGAGCGGTACGAACTAACGTTAACGCTTCAATGCCATGAGTGGTTGCACTCACGACAGACGCTATCGCAAAGAAGAGCACACCAATCAGTAGAACTGGCTTGCGACCATAACTGTCGGCTAACGGACCATGTAACAACTGACCTAAAGCGAAACCTGCGGTGTACGCGGTAAGTGTGATTTGCACTTCCCCTGCTGTCACACCAAGATCTTTGGCGATCGTTGGCATTGCAGGTAGGTACATATCGATGGCGAGTGGTGTCAAAGCACCAATAGCGCCCAAAACCAAAAATAGCATCCAACCTAACTGAGGCGTTTGTGGTTGTGAGCTTGGGGTCTGTGAGGTAGACGTTTGCATAACTCTCCGACTAAGTACTAAGTTCTATGTGAACACGAGCATGCACGCAGCAATATACGAATATACACATAGCAATACACGAATACGCACAGTGATACACGAATATGCGCACACATACATGAACATATAGTAATAATGGCTGAAACTGTCCTAGTACCAGTCAAAATAATCAGCCGACGCTATCCTTGGTCGGCCACATCTACGGTAGAAAAGATTACTTCCAGATAGAGTCTACTTCTTCTTGTGTTAGGTAACGGTATTCACCCAACTCTAAAGACTCGTCCATCTCGATTTCACCAATACGTTCACGGTGCAGTGCTTCGACCTTGTTACCAAGTGCTGCAAACATGCGTTTTACTTGGTGGTATTTTCCTTCGTGAATCGTTAGCAACACTTCACGCTCTGCACGTACTTCAAGGTGTGCTGGAAGTGTTAGGCCGTCTTCGCTCTTAAGCTGGATGCCCTCTTTGAACTTTTCAACGTAATCGTCTTCAACAGGTTCAACCAACCACACTCGGTACATCTTCTCGCACTTGTGCTTTGGCGATGTGATGCGGTGAGACCACTTACCGTCGTCTGTCATTAAGACAAGACCCGTTGTATCAACATCTAAACGACCTGCAAAGTGCAGCTTGTCCATTTTGATTTCATCGAGTAATTCAAACGCAGTGCGATTTGAACCATCTTCATGCGAACAAACAAAGCCTTCTGGCTTGTAAAGCATGATGTAACGCGGGCCGTGAACATTCAGTTCATTGCCTTGCCATTCCACAACGCACTCTTCAGTTACCTTAAGTGAGCCGCTTTTTTGAATGACATCATTTACTGTCACTGCTTTTGATTTTAATAAGTGTGTTGCTTCTCTTCGAGTGACGCCTAACGCATCGCACAGAAATTTATCTAAACGCATGAATACCTCAACTAATCTAAGTCGGGTATTATAGTCACCTTTGCTCAATTAGTTGAGCTATTTCACACTATTTGTTTTTCATTTTACAAGACACGATATGTATACACTCCGCCCGTACCAAGCTGACTCAGTAAAATCAGTGATTCATTACTTCAGAAAACACCAAACACCGGCTGTTCTTGTATTGCCTACAGGCGCAGGAAAAAGCCTGGTGATTGCAGAGCTAGCAAGGCTCGCTAAAGGTCGTGTTCTAGTGCTTGCGCACGTAAAAGAGCTCGTTGAGCAAAACCATGAAAAGTATGAAGGTTATGGGCTAAAAGGTTCAATTTTCTCTGCCGGTTTAGGGCGTAAAGAGACAGACCAACAAGTGGTGTTCGCATCGGTTCAATCTGTAGTTCGAAACCTTGACTCATTCTCCAATCAGTTCTCATTATTGGTTATCGACGAATGCCACCGCGTACCAGATGAAAAGACCAGCAGCTATCAAAAAGTGATCACTCACTTACGTGAAAATAATTCAGGTATAAAGGTGCTTGGATTGACCGCGACGCCTTATCGTCTTGGTATGGGGTGGCTTTACCAATATCACACACGTGGCCAAGTGCGTTCTGAAGAGCCGAGATTTTTCAGAGACTGTATTTTCGAACTGCCGATTCGTTATTTGTTGGACGAAGGCTTTCTAACACCAGCACGCATGATCGATGCGCCAGTATTGAGTTATGACTTTTCACAGCTAAAACCTGCAAGTACAGGCCGCTACAAAGAATCAGAACTCGATATGGTGATTGAGCAATCGAAGCGTGCTACCCCGCAAATTGTCGACCAAATTATTGAGCTGGCCAAAGACAAACTCGGCATCATGGTATTTGCAGCCACCGTTCGACACGCACAAGAGATCCTTGGTTTACTGCCCGAAGGTGAAGCTTCAATTGTAATCGGCGACACACCGACACTCGAACGTGACCAAATCATCAATGATTTCAAGGAACGTAAAATCAAGTTCTTGGTTAACGTGTCAGTATTAACCACAGGTTTTGATGCGCCCCATGTGGATTTAATCGCGATTTTGCGCCCAACAGAATCTATTAGCTTGTACCAACAAATCGTTGGCCGTGGCTTACGCCTATCTCCGGGTAAAAAAGAGTGTTTAGTGCTCGACTATGCGGGCAACAGTTACGACCTTTACCAACCAGAGGTCGGAGACCCAAAGCCTGACTCAGACAGTGAAATCATCACTATTCCCTGCCCTGCTTGCGGCTTCAATAATAACTTCTGGGGCAAGCTAGACAGCAACGGCTTCTTACTCGAACACTTTGGCCGTAAATGCCAAGGCTACTTTACCGATGAAGACACGGGCGAACGCGAGCACTGTAACTATCGTTTTCGTGCTAAGTATTGTGGTGAATGCGGCGCTGACAACGACATTGCCGCGCGCATTTGTCATGAGTGTGATGCCACCTTGGTCGACCCAGATAAAAAGCTTAAGGAAGCGTTAAACCTCAAAGATGCGTTGGTGTTTGAGTGTTTAGAAATGGACCTTAACGTTCTCAAGGACGAAAAAGGCAAATCGCAGCTTAAGGTCACCTACCGTGGAGAAAACCAAGCACAAGTGCATGAGTTTTGGTCATTAACCACTAAGAAACAGAAGCAGAACTTTAAGGATCAGTTTGTTCGCCCTCACCTTGCCGACAGACACAGACCGTTTGAGGAAGCTTCACCGACGAAGGTGGTCGCTCACCAACATAGATTCCGCCCACCTCAATTCGTGATTGCACGTAAAGTTGGGCGCTTTTGGAAAATGAGAGACAAGATATTCGAAGATGAACTCAAGCAATAGGCTCCCAATAATCAACAGAATTAATAAAAAGAGTATTTATACTCCTTTTATTAACATTCTAATGACCATACATGAGTTAACTTGTTAAACCACAAATTAGATTGCGCTCAGCTTTTTCTGA
This sequence comes from Vibrio sp. 10N.239.312.C11, assembly GCF_041466065.1. Lineage (NCBI taxonomy): Bacteria > Pseudomonadati > Pseudomonadota > Gammaproteobacteria > Vibrionales > Vibrionaceae > Vibrio > Vibrio sp. 10N.239.312.C11. Next base: position 12,541 of record NZ_JBFSRZ010000047.1, on the reverse strand, counting down.
TTCCCGCGCCTCTTTAGCCATATTATCAAAAATCTCAATGGCTAAAGTTGGCTTATGAATATAAAAGCCTTGAATGAAGTCAATGCCTAACGCTTCTAACATTCTTAATTCTTCAATTGTTTCAACACGTTCCGCAACCACTTTAGTTTGGCTCATTTCTGCCAACTCAACTAATGAGTGCACCATTTTTTTCTTAAAATCAGAACCGTTAATATTTTCAACGAGCGAACCATCAAGCTTGATCGTATCAAAACAACCTTCAGACAAAATTGAATACGATGAATAACCTGAACCAAAATCATCTAAGGCAACTATGCTCTGGTGGTGTTGTAGTCGCTCTACTATTTTTCGAAACTTCTCATCTGCACGATAAAAAACAAGCTCAGTCACTTCAACACATAAACGGGAACGGATATAAGGGGGTAGATGACATAAACGATCGATAACACTCATATCGAAAATGGTTTTAACTGAGAAGTTTAATGACAATTGAATAGTTGAATAGTGCTCAAGTAAGCTAATTGCGTAAGTAAGCATACGAGAATCAAGCTCCTTCTCAAGCCCATGAGAGGCTACAACATCGAGCAATTCACCAGCAGAAACGATTTTTTCACGTCCCTCTTCGTCCTCCATTTTTAAACGACACAGTAACTCATAGCTCGAAGCAACACCCTTTAAAGAATGAATTTTTTGAGCAAAGCAAAGCAACCTATCCGAGTTAAGTAATTCAACTGCTTCTACTCTAAGGTTCGGTAAGCTATAGAGCATGACCCCGTCTTGTTGCTGCCAGTCTTGGTAAGATTCATTGTTGGACTTTGCTTTACGGCAACAGTATTCAGCTTTGTAAATACAATCTTCGACAGATTCATTAGGACCACTTCGATAACGGCCAAAACTAAAGCTTAGAGCGTTTTCTGTTTCTTGGGTGAGGTTCTGTTCCAACAAATATTCAAGCAACTCCTTGGAAACCGACGTTTGGCAAATTAATACAAATTCATCGCCACCGACTCTATACGCCTTCCCTATGCCTTGTGCGGCTATTTTTTTGAAGCGCATAGCTAAATTTATTATCATTCGATCACCTACATGGTGACCTTGACTATCATTGAGAAACTTCAACTGATTTGCATCAATGTAATAATAACAACGAGAACAATCAATGACCTTTTTATATTCTATAGATTTTCGATTATACAATCCTGTCATGAAATCTTTATCAGAATTAGACAACAATTTCTTATAATCGCCCAAATTAATAACTCTTAATTCTCCAAGATCATAAACACATGCTAATACAAAAGAAGCATGAGACAAGTAGAATAGCGCCTGTATTAAATAATAATACTCAGGTATGAATGAAATAGTCATTGATGATTCAAGAACCACCACAGACATAATAAAACACGAAAGATAGCTAATTATTATTTGAACTTTATTATTAACTTCTTTTGATATCAAACAAAATGCTATAACAACGGCTGCAAGGATAGTGCTAATTAAAAACCCAACAATGACATCAAAGTTTATATAAACTGAAAAGAACTGTAGAAACACAAATGAAGAACAAATCAGTAAGTGCTTTGTATTTATTCTATCGCAACTTGAAAAAACAAGCATTAAATATACACAAACTAAAGATAAAGAATAAGAAACGAACCAGTAGTCGCTTCTAAAAAAATTTATAACGTAGGTTCCTTTATCATCATACCCATCCCATAAAAACCCAAACTTGTAAATATAAAACATAGAAAACAGCACTATATAGCACGTCATAAATAGTGTTTTAGATCGCTTTATCGGCCAAGCAAAATAAACATAAACTAACGATATTGCGCTCGACAATAGAAATAGGGCTAGAATCACCCCATCTTTCATAACAAGTGATTGCTTTAATTGATGCTCTTTCGAAAATAACGCACTGGCATTTACAGTCTTACCTCTAGGAAATTTCACTAAAACAGAACTGTATTCAAAATTTTTGTTCAGCCGTAGCGAGCGATAATACTCAAACAAAAAATTGCCAACAACTTTTCCGTCTTGATCAACAAAAAACAGCTCTCCTGTCCGGGATGAAAGAGATTTCCAAACTAGATGTTCATATGATTGGTTGTCTGAAGGTAGTGCAAGTTTAAGCCAACACGACTGATTAGGTTCAGGAATACAAGTAACAATTGAGCTCCACCCTTCTTCCTTATATAGGATAGCATCAACCGAAGAATCACTCACTACCATGCCATATTCGAAATCACTGATTTGCTTGAAATCTAATTCGTTAGCATGGCTAGTGAACGTTATCAGCACTGAAAAAAACAACATAACTAGCACTGTAAATGGCACTCTAAAATCCTTATTAAATCAAATATCGCGCGGCAAAAGAGCCCCATAAGTCCATATACTTGCGAGTTTACCATGTTAATTATTTGTAATTTGTAAGGGAATGTAATAACGTCAACGCATTACTATTGAGCAAATGAATCAACATGAATATCAGGTTGGTTAATTGCACGTTGATACAACACTTTACATTGCTAAAATGATAAAGCGTCTCTCGTATTCACATTCATACTCCATTCATTTTTATTGTATTAAACTGTCGTTACTTGCTTCTTTTACTAAGGCCACTGCATGCAAAAACCAAGCGCTATACTCATCTGTATCGCTGTAGCTATAGGCTCGACATCAAGCTTTGCACAAGATGATCACCATAACGGTCATGATCTTGTACAAGATGTTCATAAAGCGGGAACCCGTATCGAATTTGAAGAAGATCAAGACGAAGTCTATGAAGCGGTGCAAGAGGGCTACATTCGCCCTTTCTCAGAAATGTATGCTGCGGTTGAAAATGATCTTCATGGCCGAATCATTAAAGTAGAACTAGAAGAAGACGATGATATTTGGGTGTATGAGCTAAAAATAAATTTCCAAAACAATATCATTAAAGTGGAATACAACGCTGAAACGTTAGAAATGCTGATGATTAAAGGTCGCAACTTTAAAGAAGCGATCAAAAACTCCCACGAATAATAAATAACAATAAAAGAGTGATACATGAAAATTTTAGTCGTTGAAGACGAACCTCGCTTGGGCCAACAAATTCTAGAGACCCTTGAGGGAGCCGACTGGGTTCCAGAGCTTTCTCAAGACGGTATCGACGCACTCTACCGTGCAACATCGGAAGAGTGGGATGCCATCGTTCTCGATTTAGGTCTACCTAAGCTGGATGGCCTAACCGTATTAAAAGGCATTCGAGACGAAAACATTAACACGCCAGTGATTATCTTAAGTGCGCGTGACACGCTTACGCAACGTGTAGAAGGCTTGAATGCAGGTGCTGATGACTACCTAACTAAACCATTCGAAATGGTCGAGCTGATAGCCCGCATTCGTGCTCAACTGCGCCGAGCGTCAGGCAGTGCTGCTCCTATACTTCAAATTGGTGATCTAAGCCTAGACACACGCAGCTCTAAAGTGTTGTGGCAAGGCCAAGCGGTTAGCCTCACAGCGCTTGAATATAAAGTGGTCGCTTATTTCATGCATAACCAAAACAAAGTTATCTCGCGCACTGAGTTGGTTGAACACATCTACAAGCAAGATTTTGACCGCGATTCAAACACGGTTGAAGTGTTCATTGGTCGTATTCGTAAGAAAATCGCACCTAAAATCATCAAAACCGTTCGTGGCCTTGGCTACCAACTGAATGCTGAATAACGCTGTATTTAATTAAGCTAAGAGCAATCTCCAATTAGTGGACAGCCTGTGCTGATCGTTGTTGTTCTCATAGCAAGATGAGCAAAGACAGGCTGGTAACGTATGAATCTAAAAAAACGAACACTTAAAAACGTCAGTCTAAAAAGCCGCTTGCTCCTCGCCGCGGCTTTTTGGCTAGGTGCGATGATATTAGCGGCAGGCGTCGGAATACCTATGTTGGTTAACGATTACTTGGTCGATGACGTCAAGCAACAGCTCAGCCTAACCATGGACGAGTTAACCGCCAACATAGAAACCAACGACAGTGGTAACCTCATCATGGCAGAGCGTCTGTCTGACCCTAGGTTTAACCAACCCTACAGTGGTATTTATTGGCGAGCCGCTACTCAAGACCAGATTATTCGATCTCGCTCGCTATGGGACAAAGACCTCACAATCAAGCGTTCGCCGATTCATACTTCAATCAAAGGGCCTGAGAAAGAAAAGCTGATTTACATCGAGCAGGATATCTATCTGCCCGAACTGAACGATCCTGTCACGATCACCATAGGTATTGATGAAGACCCATTAGAATCCACACTGACCGAACTTACAGGTCAAGTCTGGTTGATTCTGATGTTGCTGTTTGTGGGCGTGCTGATGTTGATTGGTATTCAAGTCAGCTGGTCACTATTGCCACTCAGTAAGATGCAACGTGAACTGGTGATGTTAAGAAACGGCGAGCAACAAGGATTAAGCGACAACTACCCGAAAGAGGTTTCTCCATTGGTTTCTGACCTCAATGCCCTACTGTTCCACTATCAAGAGTTATTGGAGCGAGCGCGTAACCACGCGGGTAACTTATCTCATGCGTTGAAAACTCCGCTGTCGGTTCTGAAAAATGAGATAGAGCGACTTCCAGAGGATGACAAGGCACTGCTGCAACAACCCATTAATCAGATTCAAAGCCAAATCGATTATCACCTTGGCCGAGCACGCATGGCCGGTGCAATGAACATTCTTTCGGTGAAGTCTTCACCTTGTGAGCGTGTTGAAGCTATCTCAATGGCGTTTGATAAAGTCTACTCCGCCAACGAAGTCACCATGATTAACGAGCTAGACTCTGAGATTGAAGTGGCGGTAGAAAAAACCGACCTTGATGAAATGGTCGGCAACCTACTCGAGAACAGTTACAAATGGGCGAGCAGCATTATCCGAGTCCATTCGAATGAACTCGATGATGGCAACATTGAATTGGTGATTGAAGATGATGGCCAAGGCATTCCTGAAGAGAAGCTTGAGCAAGTGACCAAACGAGGTGTTCGACTTGATGAAACCACACCAGGAACAGGCTTGGGGCTTAACATCGTGAATGAAATGGCGCACAGCTACCGAGGCAGCCTAACGCTCAGCAAGAGCTCTATGGGCGGATTGAAAGCCTCTCTGGTGCTAAAACTAAGCAAAGGTTAAGTAAGCTAAACGCGCTAAGTAAACCATGTAAACACGATAAGCCCTAGCGCAACGCTAGGGCTTAACTTTATTCTGGCTTAACAAAGCTTTTCTCACTTCAATATGATTAGCTCATCGAGTGAAGCCCAATCATATTGCCTTCCGTGTCACTCACTACACTGATAAAACCATGCTCACCAATGTCCATTTTGGGTACTTGTAGCGCGCCACCGTTGGCCGCTGCCAAACTTGCTTCTGTGGCACAATCCTCACAAGAGAAGTAAACCATGGTGCTGTTGCCTCCCGCTTTTACACCAGACATCTTACATATAGCTCCAGTGGCTCCATAGTTCCCCATATCGCAAGGAAATACCCACATCTCAACTTCGATTCCGGTTTCATTGTCTAACTTGTCCAGCGTCACTTTAAATACTGATTCATAAAAAATTTTTGCTCTCGACATGTCATCAACATATATTTCAAACCAACCAATCGGATTCATTTGCATAACGTTATCCTCAGTTTTCGCTGCTTGTTCGCCCTTAATCAGCATAGTCAAAGTTGAACAATTTATAGTTGAGGAGTTACATGAGAGCAGGTAAGTTTCTTTAGATATAGTCCAGTAGAAATCACAAAGCCTTGTTTGAAGGAGGTCCAAACAAGGCGCAAGTTAGTCGCTCCTATATATCGCTCTATATCTCATTCACAGCGACATCTAGAGTTTTCAAATTATCGTTATGAGTTGCGACTCCGATCATCAAGATCTTACCGTCGGTATAATAGTCATGATCTTCATTCATTACTTCCACCGTTGCTAATGGGTACTTGTCTAGCTCAATATCTGGTAATGACGTTCGTATCTGATTAGCAAGCCTATCTCGCTCTTCATCAACATTAGGGTCAATGTTATGCAGTATGGTCACAATGCCTGAGTAAGGGGTGACTTTAAGGCCATCGTCATAGCTAATTGCACCTAACCACTGAGGCTGGTTAGTTTGAACATCAACACCAGCGCGCCACCAGCGAATGTGGCTGCGCTTCATCAAATTACCCGGCAACTGAAACGCCATATCTTGTGGCTTGTCTCGCCAATACAAATCGGACACTGGCGGAGTTTTGTCTCTAAGCAATGCGAGATAGCCAGCCCATTCAATCTCATTTCGAGAAAAAGTTTGATTCTCTATCCAGCCCAATTGTTTCATTAAATCTCTTGGGGTTGCTCCAACATAAATTACGTTGATCGCTTGTGCAGAGTAGAACGAAGATTTGCCAGGGAACGCTTTATAGGTAACCGAATTCCAGTCGACTTTGTCAATTTGAGCCGTCTCTGGTTGATTCTGAAAATCATCGGCCTTCCAGAAAAAGTGAGTGTAGTTTGCAAACAATACCCACGCCAACAACAGCGCACTGGATTTAAGCACCAAGCGTCGCCACTTCATTCGATAACCAATAATGGTGAAAACCAATACCGTGAACACACCGGCGATCAAACTATTATGCTCAGAGATAAATATCTTAAGGCTATTAAGCCACGGGAAGTTTTCAACGCCATGCGCCAGTAACATGCCCCAAGCAATGAACTGTCCACCACCAAGAGCCAAGCCGAACAACGCCAACACACTAAAATTACGCCACGGTACACGATGCGAGCCAGCTATAAATGGCACAACCCAAGCGATAGGCCCTAATAAGCGAGCAAAAAGAATGATGTATGTGCCTTTGCGAGCAATTAGGTAACGGCAGCGCGCAATTAATCGTTTGGTTTTAGGACGAAACTTAATGAGCCTTCGCTGCGCTTTCGCACCGTATTTATAGCCAATAAAATAACTGAGTTGGTCACCAAGCAAACCGCCTAGCATCACCAAAACCAACGCCATCCATGCACCTGAATACAGTTGAAAGCCCGCTGCGATAAAGAAGGGCTCTCCCGGTACAAATAGGTTTGGGCCAATGAGAGCATCACCCAACGCCCCCAGAAACAGCCCTAGTCCATCAAACATAACAACCTCAGTGCTTACTGTTCTTTATAATGACCGAACTTGTAGTTCATCTCGTTGTTACGCATTTCGCCTTTAAAAAAGCGTCTTACATTGGCTTTAAGGTAAGTAGATCCTGTCTTTACAACACCATCTTGGTTTAAACGACGTGGGTCAAAACCAAAGGTCATATTCAGGAATCTAAATCGCCATGTTTTGCTCGCACGTTTTACATAGTCACAGTCTTCACACAGTACGATCTCTTCATCGAAACCGCCGATTTCATCATGCGCTCGTTTAGTCGAGAAAATACAGGCGCCAATCGCCGTCGGGAAAAAGAACTGGGTAGTAAATAAGCCTGCGTTAAATAGCCCGTAACCAAACTTGTGTACAAGCGGCAGACCTTTCGAGCTCATGTACACACCCGCCACTTCAAGCTTCTTCTCCTCTAATTCATAAAGCGCTTTCGCAAGGAAGTTTCGAGACAAACTCACGTCGGCATCTAAGAAAAGGATTCGGTTGTACTGCGCTAATGAAGCGCCTGTGTTTCTGCCAAGGCTCACACCGCGATTCTCCATATGATGAACAGTTAATTTTGGCAACGCGTTTTCATAAGCTTGCGCCACTTCTCTGGTGTTATCTTCACTGTTCGAGTCGACAACAATCACCTCAAATTCTTGATGGGTTTGCACACTCAACTCTTCCATTAAGCGGCTGATGCGTTTCTCTTCGTTTAGCGTAATTACGACAATGCTTACCGGTTCCATATTTTCACCTATTCATTCTGCTGTTTAATTACCACTAAGATTAACCAACCAAGCCTTAACCAAGTCTTAGGCAAACATTCATTTTCCGTTCATTAACTTGATGATTTAGCAACGCTATAAATAGATAAGATAGGCAATGTAAAAGACGATAAAATGGGGTAAATAAGCGCTAGTGAACGTTTTATCTCCAAACGAATCATTTATCGAAGGAAATTCACTTTGAGATGGGCTTCTGACTTGCTCAGATTTGAATGTGATGTTAGTATCCGCGCTCGCTTAAGCATGAACTCGTTTATGCCTAAGCTTTACCACATACTCAAGGTCGCATTGAGGTGTGAAGTTAATTTTTACTAATTTGAGAGTAAAACTATGAAATTTGAAGCAGTAGTACGTACTGAACTAGGTAAAGGTGCGAGCCGCCGCCTACGTCACGCTGGTAAATTCCCAGCTGTAATCTACGGTGGCGAAGCAGCAGCTGTAGCTATCGAACTTGTTCACGCTGACGTGATCAACCAAATGGATAAGCCTGAATTCTACGAAACAATCACTCTAGTGATTGACGGCGCAGAAGTTAAGGTTAAGCCGCAAGACGTTCAACGTCACGCGTTCAAGCCTAAAGTTGAGCACATGGACTTCATCCGTATCTAATTCCCTACCAAGGAATAAGATTGGATTAATCCAGCCTTCTGCATAGAAAAGATAATCGATCTTACCAGTCGAGAAATCTAGAAATTCGAAACCCCGATGCTACCAACATCGGGGTTTCACCGTTTCTAAGCCCTCAAAAACGTCGTAAATCTCGCGCAACACACTGAAAATAATCAACTTTCCCTCCCCTATTTTGTCCCTATATTTTCTGGGTGGATTAAGGGTGGACGAAAGGTGGACTTATAAAGTAGTTTTTCTAACACAAAGACTAGACCGCTTTTTCGCTAGCCTCCACACACTCACTTTTCAAAACATAACACTCAGCCTCCCTGGCCAAAAATTATGGATTCGGATACCGAATTAGCGAATAAAGAGGAGTAATATTAGGATGGTTGTAGCAGTTTACCTTGGAAGGTTATCGTACATTTACAGGGTCAAGCGGCCTGATTGCCCGACTTTCCTTAGGCTCTTCTTTCTAGAGCGTTCGTAATGTCTTTTTTGAGTTCCTCTGAAAGGCGTTCGAACTGTTTTGGTACAACCAAACCTTCCTCGCACATTTGCATGAGTTGGATAAATGCTCGGCTTCGAGAATGGCCATCAAAAATAAGCTTCATTGCTTTTGAGATTCTTTGGAGTACTCGCACATAAAGTGAAACCTTTCCCCTACAGATTCTGATTCATCAGTAATCGCTTTGATGGCTTCATCTAGCTGACGAGTACAAAACAGTTGCGCAGCTTCACTCTTTATCTCGCAAAAGATTTTCCAATCAGACTCTTTGATATTCATACAGACCTCCACAAAGTGTTACGTCTTAGGGTAGAACATTACGGCGTTTAAAGGACGTGAACGACGCGATTACCCAATAGTAAACAGAGCGCTGTTAACACGAAATCTATTCTTTCATTTGAGTGTTCTATAGCTGTAACTAGTAGCCGGCTTCCAATACCCTTGTTCTGGTAATTTCGATTTCACTTGATGCTAAGAAATACAGGTATAAAATTTGGCCAGAGGTACATATAAGAATCAGCCTTAAACGATTTATTATGTGCGTTTCTGAAGATTAGCGACATGATGCTTATACTTCTTCTCACGCCAAAACCATATTGCATAACTTAAGGGGATAGCACCAATCGAGCTCCAGAAACCACTCATTAATACATCGGTAGTTTGTATCCACCCCCAAGCTGTTTCTGACATAAACAACGGCTCAATACTTTGACCTACCATCACGCCTAAGATTGCTGGAAATGATGTACGAGCAGTAAATCTGAGACTTCCTTTTTTCCTCTCGAGCTTCCATTTTGAAAACTCGATATCAGGATCTTTCACTATTGCCTCCATAAGATAATTTGCCTGAAGCACATAATGCCTAATTGAGTCGCTGACAACACTACCTAAACACTCAAACCTACGACCGAAATCACTGAAACTAATCCAAGTAGAAAATTACAAGCGTAACAGTCTGCTTAAATGCTTGCCATGGCGCAACTTGCAACACCTGTGGCGATTTACTACAATATAATACAAACTAAATTAGGAGACATATTATGGCTACTGCAAGTGTACGTATTGACCAAGATCTTTTTGATAAGGCTGCGATAATGGCTAAAGCACTAAACCGCACTACACCAAAACAAATTGAGCACTGGGCTAAAATCGGGAAAATGATGGAAGACAACCCCGATCTACCTTATGAGTTCGTAAAGCAAGCAGTCATAGCAAAAGCTGAGAAGGAAGCAGGTAAATTAGAGGCTTACTCTTTTGACTAAGATTACCAACATTCTACAGACACCTACTTTTAAGAAGGCGGTCAAGAAATTACACAAGAACCAAAAAACGGATCTAGATAATGCTATTCGAGCCCTTATGGAAGATCCGCATCTTGGTGAGCAGAAGAAAGGTGACCTGTTTTTCTTGAGAGTGCATAAATTTAAGATGGTTAAGCAATTAACATTGCTCGGTTATAGCTATGAAGATGGTACTGTAACTCTCGAACTAATAGCTCTCGGCTCGCACGAAAATTTTTATCGAGATATGAAGAAAATATATTGATTCAATGTAATCGAAAATATCCTTGCCCGTCTGAGCCATACTCGTTTGTTGAACGAAGCCGCTACGCGGCAGAGTAAAACAGCTACCATCCATACTCTTGTAACGCTATAACTCTCCTTATGAACAACACCTTACTAACCTTAAACTGCAAGGTAAACCACCTGCAACTATTGATGCCTATTCTCGTGTGGTTCGTCGAAAGGCATTTGATAATAAGGAGAATGGCATTGACGAAAACAGAGGAGATGTGACGACGAAAGAAACGAAAAACAGCTAACTGGTTGATAAGATTGTTATCGCAACCTTACCTTGACCTCGCTCGCATTGAGAAAAGCCTCAAAGCGATGTGCCCTTCAAATGCAATCGTACAATTTACTTAATAAAGTGGCTTCGGGCTTGTTCCACACTCGGGATTTAGTGTTGGCTACGCAACACCTTAATCCTTATTTGTTAGCTTAAATTTCAACGAATTGTGCATACGGGCAAACACTCACAAGTTCACTTTTAACACCTTTAATTAAGTGCTCTGGAACCCAAAAGTCCAAAGCTCCATCGGATTCATTAAACAGAGTTACGCACGTCCCTCCAATCGGGTCTTTCACAAACTGAATACGGACAATGCTAGTAGTACATATCGTGCTGCCTTTTAAGCTAAGGAATCGTTCCACAGCCAGCTTGCGGATCGTTATTTGATTATCCTCAACCTTGATGATTGCTTTGAGCTTTGAAGTTTTCAATTCGAACAAACCAAACAAGGCAGGAAACACAAATGTTGCGCATAAAACGACAATGATTATTGAAATAATATCCATAGCTTCACGTCCCTTTAAGCTAACGCCACGCTAACCCGCACGAAACCTTGGCATATACTTTTGCGAAGCGAAAATGCCAAGCGTTGAATGTCGGGTTTAGCGCCTTGTTAGAACGTTATTCATATGTATCGAGGTCTATTTTGTACTTACTTAAGACCTCCTGCATTTGAAGTTTTTTCTGCCCTGCTGCAACCGCCATTACTTTTGCTGTTACATCAGAAATTTCACCTTTTGTAATACCTGCTTTCTTTGACTGCGCTAGATAGTATCGCGTACAAGGTAAGCAATTCATTGCCATTGCAGCCGATAAACCAACTAGTAACTCCGTTTTGGTATCAAGATGTTCATTTTCATGAGTGGAGTGATAAAACTCCTCATAAGGTTTTTGATGCTTTCCTAGCATGATATCTCCGTGTAAGTTCTAACGCCTGCATAACACGTTTGCTACGATACAGACCTAGCTGAATTTTAACGCCTTAATCACTGAAACTAAAGGCAAACTGACAACGCCGAGTGTAGCAAATCGTGTTGATGCATTGTTATGCGTACGGTTTATCCGATAGTTTCAACCATTCAGATTCTGAAGGCATTGTGGCAAATTCTTCGACGTCATCGCAGATAAATGCCTCATCCCAGTTTGCTCGCGAATTAACATAGACATGAGCCTTGATTGTTGTTTCTAAATCTTCGGACATCAATCCTGCTGGCACCCAATATTTATCTTTGCTTGAGCTAAGGTTCGGTACAGGGCTTCCACAACACTGACAAAATTCCGATTTAAAGCCTGAACTTGAAACATAGCGACCAATAGAATTTGTACTCGAAAGCCATTTGAAATTATCCGCTTTAACAATTAAAGCTGAATTCGATGACGACCCAGATACTTTGCGACAAAGCGAACAATGACATTGATAAATCGGAGGTAAGGCACCAGATAGCTCAAACGACACCTCGCCACACAAACAAATACCTTTCAAACTCAAACTCCCTTAATCAAAAAAGTACGCATAGACATAATGACCCCCACGAAAGGTGCTAGCCTCCAATATCGTGGGTTAGCTTAAAGCCAGAGCCATAATTAGTGCGTCAAACATCTAAATTTGGAGGCTAGCATGAATAAAGATAGCATAATTTTTATTGGCTTAGATA
>NZ_JBFSRZ010000046.1:0-41659 GCF_041466065.1 Vibrio sp. 10N.239.312.C11 | reverse complement strand
AAATACGCGAAACGGGGTTGTTCTATCTTTAAATTTAATTACGCAACAAAGCCCAACGCGACGGTAGTACTCGCCATCAGCTTTAAATTGCATTGTGCTTTGAGCCATTAACTCTTTGGCTCGTTGCTCTGTATATACAGGGCCAACAAATTTAGTTGGGTTAGCAAACGCAGGGTCTTTTTTGCATACTTCAGTTTGCGTGACTAGCGTCGCTACGTCTAATTCAGGGTCAATGTTTCTTAGCTCTTGTTGTAACATGTAGCCCACCATGCCACAGGTTTGAGAGCCGAGTACATCCATTGGGTATGGGGTCGTCTCTGGCGAATATTCGCTATAAGCCGCGTTTTGTTCCATCAACAAGCCTACTTGTGGGCCATTACCATGAACGATAACAATCTCATGCTCGCGTGCGATTGCAGCAATACTCGCCGCTGATTTGATTATATTTTCACGTTGGTTCTCAGCCGTTAATGCTTGGCCTCTTGCTAAAAGAGCGTTACCGCCTAAAGCTAATACTATGCGCATGATAATGTCTCCGATCATTTAATAATGATTTTATTTCACGTAGGGATTAACCGCTTGTTTATAATTAAATTCAAGCTTATTAATAACAATGACTAGGTTGTTAATTACTCTTAAGTAATTAACATGCCGAGATAGTATGGGAAAATAACCGTCCTAAATGTGATAGCTATCAAATTATTATTTCACTAGAAATGGAGCTGTGGAAATGGGAGTTATTGCAATTCGATTAAATATCCATAAGCTTGGATACAATCCAGTGGTGGACTCTTTTTTCGTATAAATGATACGTCTTTAGTGAATATTATCTCTGGCTATAAAATGATTAATTTTCAAATTTTGTTCTAAATATGACGTTCAGATCGCATTTAGATCTTTAGAAAAGGTACGGGGCCAAACTGATGAGAGGGTTCATGAGCTTAAATAGTGGCTTCGATTCGGTTTTCAATCGGCTGCCTTTACTCCAGATGTTATCTGACAGCCAAGTGAAAAGTGGAGATAGCTTGCTACGTTCTAGGCCTAATCACTAAAGCGAAACAACGCGCTTTATCTCTTCCAAAACCTCGGCGTTAGCAATTGCCCCGAGGTTTTCTACATCCTTACCATTTACAACCTGTTTCACCGCCAATTCCACCAACTTGCCTGAGCGTGTTTTTGGCACATCGCTGATCGCAAATATCTGGCTTGGCACATGCCTTGGTGAGCAAGATGATTTGAGTTTACTTCTGATGGCTGTCAGTAACGTTTCATCTAGACTCACATCTTGCTGCAGTTGGACAAACAGCCATATCTGCTCGTTGCGGTCGATGTCTTTGCCGACTGCTATCGAATCCACAATGCCTTCAATAGTGTTCACTTGCTGGTAGATCTCGGCAGTACCAATTCGCACACCACCGGGGTTGAGTGTGGTGTCGCCTCGCCCATAGAACAGGTAGCCGCCATGTCCGCTCTGTGCGACTTCATCTCCGTGATGCCACACATTATCAAACCTATCCCAATAGGTGCTGTGATAGCGCTCTCCGGTGTCATTCCAGAAGCCAACAGGGAAGTTGGGTAGGGAATTTGTACACACCAGTTCGCCACGTTCGTGATCGACCTTGTGACCAGAAGAGTTCAACACCTTGATGTCGACGCCGAGCCCTGCCTGTTGGCACTCTCCGCGATACACAGGCGAGATGGGATTACCTAAAACAAAGCAGCCACAAATATCCGTACCGCCAGAAATTGACGCTAAATGCAGGTTTTGTTTGATGTGTTTGTAGACGTAATCGAATTGCTCAGGGTAGAGCACTGAGCCCGTCGAGCACAGTGTTCTTAATTGAGGCAGAGAGTGGCTGTCGATCGGTGAGAGTTCCGCTTTCTCAATCGCTTCTAGGTACTTGGCTGAGGTGCCAAATGTCGATATATCAGCTCGCTGCGCTAAATCCCACAGAACGTCAGGTTGCGGATAAACCGGGCTGCCATCAAAGATCACTAAACAAGCCCCGCTGGCTAGTGCAGAAACGTGCCAGTTCCACATCATCCAGCCACAAGTGGTGTAATAGAACACGCGATCTCTCGGTTTAATATCGCAATGAAGCTGATGCTCTTTTAGGTGGTTGATGGTAGTGCCACCGACAGAATGAACAATGCATTTAGGCTTGCCCGTTGTGCCGGAAGAGTAGAGCACAAACAGAGGTTCATTGAAGCCGACACGAGTAAATCGAAGAGGTTTTGGTTGATACTGATTGATGATGCTGTGCCAGTTTTGGAGTGACACGTCATGCTCAAAATCATTGTTCTTTAAATAGCCGATCTGACACACCTGTTTTAATTCGTTTAAGTGTTCGATGATTTCATGGTTTTTGTCCGTCATATCGAACGTCTTGCCATTGAAGGTGTAGCCGTCACAGGTGAAAAGCACCTTAGGTTTCACTTGGCCAAAGCGCTCAATCACGCTCTCGACGCCAAAATCAGGCGAGGTCGATGTCCAAATCGCCCCTAAGCTGGTGGTTGCCAACATCGCTATAACGGTTTGTGGCAGGTAGGGCGTATATGCAGCAACTATATCACCTTGCCCCACGCCGCTATCGACAAGCCATTGTTGAACGCTAGATACTTCCTCACGCAAGGTTTTCCATGTGTAACTCTGCTGTTCGCCACGTTCGTTCTCAAACCAAATCGCAAGTTCGTTTGGCAACGTTTTTGCTGAATGCAGCAAGTTTTCGGCGTAGTTAACTTGAGCATTCGGAAACCACACCGCATCGCGATTCGATTTCGGCTGCTGCCAGCGACTTTCACCTAGAGTTTTGATGTGCTCGCTTTCTGCCTTGTTAATACAGTCTTGCGAACCCACCATTCCACAAAACTGCCACACGTTCTGCCAAAACGACTCCGGTTGCTCCACAGACCATTGATGAAGCTCCGTGTAGTTTTTCAATTTCCGCTCGAATATGTCTTGTTGATCGAGGTTATCCATAAATCGGGTTACGTTGGCGTGTGCGATACGCTGGTCACTGGGTTGCCAAATTGGCTTATTGCTCTCGTGCATTCCTTTACCTTTAACAAAATGTTAACGATTTCAGTCTGGTATTTAGGTTTTACAAAGTCAAAAGATCAGCAAAATAAGGGGTAGCTGGAATTGTGTAAATAAAATGTTACACGATCGCCCGTTTCGAAAAATCGTGCAAATTGGCGGATATAAGGAGTGGAGATAGGCTTAAAGTGAGACATTCGAAAGGAGGTGTGTAATGACTCAATATCATTCTAAGCCCGTGAGCCAAGAGGGATGGGTTGAGTGGAGCCTCGTAGAAGACGCCATTTGGCACGACTTAGTGAAAAGGCAACTGGACGTCATTAATGACCGCGCATGCGATGCTTATTTGCACGGTTTGACCCTGCTGGATCTGCCATTAGACAGAGTCCCTCAGCTTCCAGAGATAAACAAGGTGCTAATGGAAACAACAGGTTGGCAGGTTCAGCCTGTGCCCGCATTGATCGATTTCGACCGATTCTTTGATTTGCTCGCTAATAAAAAATTCCCAGTTGCGACATTTCTGAGAACGCGAGATGAGTTCGATTACTTACAAGAACCTGATTTCTTTCATGAAATTTTCGGCCACTGTGCCATGCTCACCAATGCCGATTTCGCGGCTTTCACTGAGCATTATGGAAAACTAGGCCAAGCCGCCACATCTAAACAGCGCGCCTATCTTGCCCGTTTGTATTGGTTTACGGTTGAGTTCGGTTTAGTAAAAGAGGGACAAAAACTGAAAATTTACGGCGGTGGTATTCTCTCGTCTCCGGCGGAAACCATGTATGCATTGGGTGGTGATTTGGCGGTTCGTGAGCGGTTCGATCTGCAAACGGTGTTAAGAACTCCTTATCGCATCGACATCATGCAGCCGAAGTATTACGTGATCGACGAGCTGTCTGAGCTCTTCCAAATCAGTCAGGAAAACCTATTACAGCAAGCTGATCTCGCCATCGATGCGGGGTTACTACCACCACTTTTTGAACCCAAGGAACCAACACATGTTGAATGAACAAAAATGCGAAGCCTGCAGTATCGACGCGATTGCCCTAAGTAAAGATGAACAACAATCTTTACTGTTGGAGCTGTCTGACTGGCAGATCATGGAAAGAGACGGCATCCCGCAGCTTGAGAAGGTGTTTAAATTTAAGAACTACAAACAAGCATGGGCATTCAGCAATAAAGTGTCAGAACTGGCAGAAGAAGAGTTCCATCATCCTTCGATCTTATTGGAGTGGGGCAAAGTGACTGTCACTTGGTGGAGCCACTCAATCAAAGGCCTGCACAAAAATGACTTCATCTGCGCCTCACGTTGCGATGTGTTCGCGGTGAGTGAATAGACTTTTGGGTTTCGAGGAGCTGTCTTTCTTATCTCTGTGATGCGATTATCTGATTATTCAGCTCATAATGTGAGTTGAATAATTACCTTAAACAGCTCATAGTATGAGTTGAATAAGTGATACTTTCGCATCATGGGGCGTAATATGTGGATTTGGCAGCAAGATAATTGGCCAAACTTTGTTTGGGATAATCAGAAAATAGGCGTGAGGTTAAGAGAAGTACGGCTTAATCAGGGCATTCTATTGGGCAAGATTGCCTCACAGTCTGCGGATCAATCCCAAACCATGCTCGACACCTTATTAGCGAACATAGTCCATTCCAGTGCGATTGAGGGAGAAAAGCTTAATGCTTTCTCGGTCCGATCTTCTTTAGCCAATAAACTCGGTGTCAGTGAAGATCGACCTTTTCCTACGACAGAACAAACCGATGGCCTGGCTGAAATTATGTTGGATGCGGTGCAGAACCTAACAGAGCCATTAGCGCTTGATAGGATCTTACATTGGCACCGTAGACTGTTTCCTCAAGGCTACACCATGTTTAACCCTGTAGTCGGAGGTCAGCTAAGAGGTGACACTCCGATGCAAGTGGTATCAGGAAGAATTGACCGTCCAACCGTGCACTTTGAAGCACCTAGCCGAGACATTCTTGATGCTGAGTTAGATGCGTTTATCACATGGTTCAATGATTCACTTACCGACGCTACACTCGATCCCTTACTTAGAGCTCCGATAACTCACCTTTGGTTTATCACCTTACACCCGTTAGATGATGGTAATGGTCGTATTACTCGATTGTTGACTGACTTGGCGTTAGCACAGGCCGAGCAGCAGTCGGTACGTTTCTATGCGATGTCGGTGGGGATTCTCGCTAACCGCAAGCATTACTACGAGATATTGGAGCGAACCCAGAAAGGGGGACTCGATATTAGCGAATGGTTGATGTGGTTCTTAGATACGTTAGACGAGGCGTTTACAGGCGTTTTCGCTGAGGTCGACCAAACTGTATATAAGACCAATTATTGGCGATGTGTTGATCAAACCAAGCTTACGGCAGAGCAAGTAAAAGTGTTGAATAGGATGCTCGATGGTGATTTTTCAGAAGGTATAAATGCTAGTCAATATAAAAAGGTAGCGAAGGTAAGTAGTGCCACTGCAACACGTCATTTGAACGCTTTGCTTGGACATGGCTGCTTGGTCAAATCTGGTTCTGGTGGCCGAAGCACGCGCTATCTGTTGCCTGAGTAGGGCTTAGGCTTCCACTCCCGTTTCTATGTTAAAAAGCTGCCAATGTTCAGGGTGAATGTTGGTGTTTTTTTGTGCTCTTTAACTCATTAATGTAGAAGCTGTTTGATGAACGATTAAAATAACCTGCCTGTTCGCATTCATAGTGACTAACTTGTTCGGAGCTTAGTCCGATTTTGACGAAGTTTAACTTCTTCATCCATATCTAAATTCCTTCAAGTTACGCCTAGGAACATCAACATAGTTGTGACTTTTCATTTGAAACCTGTCTTATATTTAGGATTAAATTGGATGTAACCTTCACACCATGGAATGATAGAACCTGGTTATGTTAGTAACTATTAGTATTAAATTTAATTACACTGAAACTGATCTGAGACATGATTGAATTCTTGAAAAAGTTTAAGGTAATCAAATGTTTCTCAATTAGGTTTATGATTTTCCTGACTGGGTTTTTAACGACAAGTAAGAGCTTGCTCAAGTCTTTTTAACAATCGTGGAAAGCTAATGAAATCGATTAATCATCAGTTCTTTTTAACACTTAAGCTGCTAAAGCAACGCTATGAAGAAAAGCCTCAATATAACCTCTTTCGTGTTCTCCGTAGTGAATCTGATGAAGTAAGACTCCATTCTCGGTTTGTTTGCGATCTTCTAAACCCACTAGGCAGCCATCAACATGGAGGCCTCTTATTAAAGAGTTTTTGTGAGCAGTTTGATTTGGACATTGATGTCGATAACGCATCTGTCTTTTCTGAATACAAGAATATCGATATTTTGATAAAAACTGATACCCATGCGATTGTCATTGAAAATAAAATTTACGCTGGGGATCAAGACCGTCAAATAAAAAACTATTATGAGTACATGTGTGCGGAAGGCTATAAGCACGAAAATATCATTCTAATATACCTTACGCTAGATGGTCGAGAGGCGAGAGAAGAGAGCGCGGAAGAGTTAGTTGGGCAAGTTATTTCTCTTAGTTATCATACGGATATGTGTTACTGGTTAGACCGTCTCATTGAAATTTCAGCAAGAGATAATCCTCTTCGTGAGGCTCTTGTACAATACTTAGACCTCATTCACAAACTAACACATCAGACGGATAATATGGACTATTTAAAGCAACTCAAACAACTATTACTTACCGATGATTTAATTAATATTGTCCCTGATATTCAACAAGCATATACCGAAATAAATGTTGATGCGCAACTAGCAATGTGGAAGTTACTGGCTAAAAAATTAGAAGTTGAGTTTGGGCAATTATCAAGTGAAGAGTCATTTAATCTGTCTGATGATCCGGAGCAGAGAATTCGTTCTTATGTACAAAAAGAACGTAATTCAAGGTACATAGGTTTATGGGTGAAGCTTGAAGGGTATATTGATGCTTATATTGGCGTTGAGCAAGATTACCATCTGTATCTTGGCATTTATAGCAAGCACACTGAAGATAAAAAGAAACTCGCTTTAAAATTTAGCGGACAGTACTCAACGGATGAAAATTTACCTGCATGGAAATATGCTTCGCCTAATATTCCTTTCCGGGACTTAGACGCAGGTACACTTAAACAACTCAGTTCTCATCAGTATTTAGAAGAGTTTACGAGTGGTGTGATTAATGACATGAAGGCAATGCTCTCTTTACTAAGCTAGAGGGGCACATCTTTCCAAATGGTTAGCTAAATTACAAATTCAATCCTTTTTAGTTAACCGTTTGTAGATTGTATTCATCGATGAGTACGTAAATTATATTAATTTTACTTCCGCTAAGGTGGCAACGTCTTAGCTATTTGCAAACACTCTTTTCCCAAACTAGCTTGACCTGCATCAGCGACTTGCTGCTTTCTCGTCCTACAACCCCCACTATTGCTCATAGTATTGGTTTTATGAGGCTGCTCTATGATATATTTCTCGGCCAAGCGTATTACAGACGAAGGCTAATAATGTCTATCAACCTTTCACTCCTTCCACCCAGTGAGAAAAATAAAATCGAACTGGATAAGCAAGCATCGTTTCTTGTATGGAAACTGAAGCAAGCGAAATGTGGCCCTGAAGCCATTGTTGAAGAAGCAATGAAGCTAGGTGATCCAGAAGAAAAGGCTTGGTTTGATCAGTCTGTTGAAAAATACAAACGGGTAATGGGTGTCGCATAAACGCAGATAAACCTTACCCAGCAAAGCTGTTGAATTGAAATGACACAGTAATTTGCTAGAATTTGCACCGTTAATTGAATCAGAGAGAAGATCCCGATGGGAAGAAGTTTTGAAGTGCGCAAGGCCTCAATGGCGAAAACTGCAGGCGCAAAAATTAAAGTTTATTCTAAATACGGTAAAGAGATTTACGTACTGGCTAAGAACGGCAGCTCTGACCCAGACATGAACTTACCTCTTAAGCACCTGATTGCTAAAGCGAAGAAAGACCAAGTACCCGCTCACGTTATCGACAAAGCGATCGATAAGGCGAACGGCGGCGGCGGTGAAGACTTCCAACCAGCTCGTTACGAAGGTTTTGGCCCTGGTGGCACAAGCGTAATCGTTGACTGTTTAACAGACAACGGTAACCGTACTTTCCAAGACGTTCGCCAATGTTTCGTTAAAACTGGCGCGAAAATCGGTGTTGAAGGTACTGTTTCTCACATGTTCGCTCACCAAGCTGTATTCCAGTTTGCAGGCGAAGATGACGAGATCATCCTAGAAACGCTAATGATGGAAGACGTAGACGTGACTGACGTTGAGCTAGAAGACGGTGTTATCACTGTATTCGCTCCAACGACTGAGTTCTTCAAAACGAAGACAGCACTAAACGCTGCGTTCCCAGACCTAACGCTAGACGTTGAGGAAATCACTTTCGTTCCTCAAACAACTACGCCAGTAGCTGAAGAAGATTCTGAGAAATTCCAGAAGTTCTTAGACATGCTTGACGACTGTGATGACGTTCAGCAGGTTTACCACAACGCTGAGCTGTAAGTTACATACGATGTAAATCGAAAAGTTAAATAAATAACGCCACTTGTGTTTTGCAAGTGGCGTTTTTTTTGGTCATAAGTGATTGGTTTCGTTTAGTGTTTGCTAAGCTTAATCACTTATTTTATTTCCCATTTTTTCGGAGAACCGTTGTTTACAGTAACTAACAAACTAGAGCTTCTTTTATCCAAGAGGCGAATAGTTGCAGAGGAAGACCCAAGGTATAAATCACCAACTGCTCCATTTTTTCCGAAATCTCGATTTAAAATTCCCCAAAATGTTTCTGAACCATCAGATAGAGTCAGTTTCCCTTTACTAGAAAAACTACCATCAGGACCATTATCACTTCCGAATATATATACAGTTCCGTTTTCAGTAGTTGCTGTCTTACCTGCAAAATCTGAAGAAGCAAATTTGTTAGAGCCGCCCATATTGCTTAAAGTGGTTTTTAACTCAGCTTCAACAACTGCTTTATCCATAAAGTTAGTGTTTTTTAGAGGCTGAGCTTTACTTGCGTTTGCGGTAGTAAGCTTAGTGAATAGTGCTGTATTGAGTACAGTAGTCGCGTCTGTTGATGGTGTATTGATTAGGGCTTGGAGTTCGGTTCTCACATCCTCACCATTCTCATTCAAATGTAAGCCAGATAGATCTAACTTATCTGTGCCAGCGTCACTGGTAAGTGATTTTAATAATGTTGCTATGGTTACTGGATTCGCTTTTTCTGAATTATTAGCAACCATTAGATCGTATGGTGTTGTATACGTTGAAGGAGCACTCACTGTGCCAATTTTAACGTCGTTATCTGTAAGCGTTGGCTCGTTATTGCTATCACAACGTCCGATATAGAAATCTACTGACTCTCCCGCGACAATTGAAAAGGTACCCCCCTCATTTGTGCATCCAGATTGACTCGCCGATTTATAGTAAAGCCCTTTCACAGGTTCGTCTATGAAGTTGTAGTCGCTGGTTATCTTTTCTGCTGGAGCGCCTGAAGAAGGTAAGCCACCATCATTATTATCGTTGCAACCAACTAGAATTGATGTGCTCATGATAGCCAAAGCTAACGTTGTTTTTTTCATTTTAAGTTCCTTATATTGATAGCGTTGGCATTCTATCAATCCAGATTTATTTATCTATAACCCGCTTGAATATGATTGATATTTCATATTTATTTGTGATGTTGGGCACGTTGTGTTTATTAATGCAATTTATTATTTAAAGCCCTTTTGCGGGGCGTTGTATTATTTTTTAGTTATCGAATTTTGGTCTAATACCGGAAGAGTGCCTTATAACCGATTGATTTATAATGAATCTAGCATGTCACTATTGCTTGGCTTCTTTACTCTAGGTGTCGTTACCCAACTGGAAAATTTTCTAACCTGAGGCAGTAGAGTAAAACTCAGTACCAATGCACACGGCCAAGCGAGAAAGAAGCTTTGCAGCCAGATTGGCGGCCACTCGGGGCTGAATCCCATTTTGTAGCCAGAAATTAACCCAGACATGATAGTCGCCATGGTCAGGGAGGATAAAATCGCGGTTACCCAAAATTGTTTGTTGTTCATACTGTGTTCTCCCGTGATTTTCTGTTGTTGATGAGATAAGGTTACATCTATCCATTAATGAGAAAAATAGGCACATATAGAAGTATGAATTCCATATTTGGAAACATTGATGATCTGTTCTTATTCTGTGCAGTGGTTGAAGAGGGCTCTTTGCTATCGGCTTCTAAACGGCTGCAACTCCCAGTGTCGACTATGTCGCGTAGGCTAACCGCATTGGAAGATCGCCTGAATATCCGACTTTTAGAAAAGAAAGGTCGTGAGCTGGTGGCCACCAAAGACGGCGAGGCGGCCTTTTCTGCACTGAGCAGCGGCATGGAGTCGATTCATCAGGGCTTTAATAGCTTGCTAGAAGAGCGTGACGCTATTCAAGGCAAGATAAAGCTCGCCGTACCTCACAACTTCTATAGTGGCTTTTTAAGGTCGATGGTAGAGCAATTCCTCACTCAATATCCGAACGTTCAGCTCGATCTTACCTTGAGCCAGCAACAGTTTATCCCGCAGACCGACCGTGACTTACTGATCACGTTTAAGATCTCAGAGATGGAAGGCATGATTGCTCGTCCACTTTTCAAAGCCAAACACGGATTTTTCGCGAGCCCAGAATACTTAGATTCGCGTGAGACGATTGAAAATCCGGACGACCTAGAGCTTCAAGACTGGATCAACGTTGATGATGTGTTTGATATGCCGCTCTACAAATCCGACCGCTTAGAGCAGATGATCACGATTAAACCCAAGTTCATCGTCAACGATATTCATGCGGTGGCGGCCGCAGCGCAAAAAGGTTTGGGGCTTGCTTCATTGCCTTTTCGTCATGTATCCCCTGAGATGAATTTGATTCAAGTGCTCCCTGAGTATCATCGGGGTGATCGCCAAGCGTATTTAGTGTACAAAGAAAGAAAATATCAGCCAAAGGCTTTGACCCTGCTTATTGATGCGTTGATTGAGAGTGTTCGATCTTTTCATAGCGATGACTTGGTCAAATAAAAGGAGAAAGAAATGAAAGTAAGTTTTATCGGGCTAGGCGTTATGGGCTTCCCAATGGCAGGCCACCTAGTCAAAGCCGGTTTTGAAGTAACGGTGTTTAACCGCACTCACAACAAAGCATTAGACTGGGCTGATAAACACCAAGGTAAAACGGCAGAATCTGTGGCTGAGTGTGTCGCAGAAGCTGACGTGGTATTGGTTTGTGTAGGTAATGATGACGACGTACGCAGCATGACAACCAGCGAAACAGGCGCATTGGCAGCAATGAAGCCAAACGCGATTCTTGTCGACCACACTACAACGTCTGCTGTGCTGTCTGAAGAGCTTGAAGTGGCAGCGAAGCAAGCTGGTGTTCGCTTTATGGACGCGCCAGTGTCTGGTGGCCAAGCGGGCGCAGAAAACGGCGTGCTAACCATCATGTGTGGCGGCGAACAAGCGCTTTTCAACGACCTTCAACCTGTGTTCGAAGCTTACGGTAAGTCGTCAGTTCTGATGGGTAAAGTCGGCCAAGGCCAACGCGCAAAGATGGTCAATCAGATCTGCATTGCAGGTGTATTGAATGGTCTTTCTGAAGGTTTGGTACTTGCAGAGAAATCAGGTCTTGATATCCCAACTCTGGTTGATTGCCTTAAAAATGGCGCTGCCGGTTCATGGCAGATGGAAAACCGCGCGACCACAATGGCGCAAGATAAATTCGATTTCGGCTTTGCCATTGATTGGATGATCAAAGACTTAGGTTTCTGCCTAGATGAAGCAGAACGCCAAGGCATCCAACTTCCTTTGACGGAAAAGACCAACAACGCCTACAAGACACTGTCTGCCCAAGGACAAGGTCGCATGGATACATCAGTATTGATGAAAGCTGTAGTTGAAGAGACTAAGAAGTAGAAGAGACGAAAAAGTAGAAGAAACTAAGAAATAGAAGAGTTTGAATAGTAGACGAGATTAAGTAGAGAGACTAAAAGTCGTCGAAGCTTCGCTCTGTTTTGACAAAATAGCCGCTAACTAGCGGCTATTTTTTGTTTTTAATCAAAAAGAAAAATAACATATTTTTCAACAATGTAAGTGGTTGTAAGCTTATTTTGGTTGAAAGTCCATCAGCACCGTTCGCGTGCTGCGAGATCTGTATCAATTTCGCTTCACTCTATGCTGGTGAATTGTTTAATTGATCAAGTTATGTTGCTATTCCATTACAAAATAGTTGAGGAACGATCGCAGTTTGAACTGGCCTGTTTAGGTTGGTGGGTTATAAGTCAATGATAAAATCATTAAAAAGCGTGATACAATTATCATTATTAATAAATTCCCATACATTATTTTTCAGGGTTATATGAAATCAATATCAACAAAGCTTCTTCTAGTTCCACTGTTCTTTTCTATCTTTTTAGTTGTAAGCAACTTAAAAAGCGAAGCTACTTCAAATGAGGTTATGGACAGTTTTCACTCTGTGTACGAGGACCGAGTCATTCCGTTATCTGATTTGAAAAGTATTTCGGATTTGTACGCGGTAAGCGTGATTGATGCGGCGAATAAATACCATGTGGGAATGATAGAGCAGACGGCTTTTTATTCTGGTGTTTCTGTTGCGATGAAAGAGGCTCATGAGCTATTCCTTCATTATCTGGCAACGCAGCTAACACGAGAAGAAGAGGGGTTGGCAAAAGAGCTTCAACTTAAAATAGACAAGGTGGAGCGAGAAGTACCATTAATTCTTGATAAACATAGAAATATGATGATTGATGATTCTGAGATGATCACTCAGCTTTATCTCCTTGTTGATGATATGGGAGGCGTTCTTGGTGAATTGATCTCATTGCAATTGGACGTCGCTAAGGAAGAATTAGCCCATTCTGATTCAGTTTTAGAGTCCAACTCTTCTTTCTCATGGTGGCTGGTTCTTTTCTCTTCTATCGTTGCTTCTGGCTCATCTTATTTCCTAGTGAAAAGAGAATTGAGAAATTTACCATTGATCGTAAATTGGATTAGAGCCCTTGAGAATGGACGTTTATCGGACGTTAAATTGAAAGAGGGTGGAAATGAGCTCGACACTATTTCAGATTCTTTGTCTCAACTGTCTGCAAAATTGAATGATATCCTGTCACAGGCAGGTGTAAGCATGAATTCAATTAACCAAAAGCAAGAAGAGTCTTTAGCTCTGATAGAGCGATCCCAGAGTAACTCTTTGAATGAACTATCATCGGTAGAGCAAATCGCGACGGCCGCGACTGAGTTATCTTCAACAGCGAGAGACGTTGCTGACAACGCACAAAGAGCTGAGCAGTCAGCAATGGAAGCGAATGACATTATTCAGCTAAGCCATGGAACATTGAAAAACTCAACTGACACGACAGAAGAAATTTCTGAATCAATATCAGAAACTCAAACG
This sequence comes from Vibrio sp. 10N.239.312.C11, assembly GCF_041466065.1. NCBI lineage: Bacteria > Pseudomonadati > Pseudomonadota > Gammaproteobacteria > Vibrionales > Vibrionaceae > Vibrio > Vibrio sp. 10N.239.312.C11. The sequence goes on along the minus strand of NZ_JBFSRZ010000046.1, from coordinate 28,145 downwards.
GTCGTGAATTTACTTAGAGAGCACTCAGAGCGTATCAGCAGTGTTGTTGAGGTAATTAAGAACATCTCTGAGCAAACCAACTTGTTAGCGCTTAATGCCGCGATTGAAGCGGCTAGAGCCGGCGAACAAGGAAGAGGGTTTGCTGTTGTTGCTGATGAAGTAAGAGCTTTGGCTGGGAAAACTCAGCAGTCCACTATCGATATCCAAGAGATCATTGCGCAGTTACAAGACCAATCTAAGCAAGCGGATGAATCTATGGTGAAAAACGTTGAACTGATGCGCTTAACAAAGTCTACGACTGATGAGCTTGCTCAATCTTTTCATTCGATATCAGAAAAGGTTTTAAGTATTTCAGAAGTGAATGCCATCGTTGCTACGGCATCAGAAGAGCAAAGTGCCGTTACGACAGATATATCGACACAGCTTGAAAATATGAACGTACTGGTTCAACAAAATATTGAAGGCATTGATCAATCAGCTCAAGCAAACCAAAGCGTTGTTGAAGTAACGAAAGAACTCAATTCAGAGCTAAGTTTCTTTAAGTTAGATAAATAATGAGTCATGCAAGTGTGCCTTTTCTTTAGAAATTAAGCACCCTTGATCTAAATGTAGTAATTTAGACCATGACAAGATAGCCGCCATTGAGCGGCTATTTTTTTGTCTGTATTTTTTGCCTCTCTTTACCGTTCACACTCTCGAACAACCATTCACTCCTCGTAATTACCATTCGTCGCATTGATAAAACGGCATGACAAATTCTAGTTAACCTTTCAACGTCAACATTTGAAAGGGATTAGAAATCATGACTACTTCACACTCATTTAATTCAGGCTTTACCACTTCTCTGCTTAAGCGTTCATTACTGATTGCACTTGTTTCGTTTGCTCCGTCGTTAGCTTTGGCGAACCCAAGTTCAGACGTGCTCGATATCTATAATCAAGCCGCGCAAGGTAATGAAGATCTGGTTGAGGTGGCTTACGAACGCCTTAACGATACGCTGCAACAAGACGGCGCGACGCCACTGACTTTGGTTTATTTAGGAAGCACAGAAACCCTGATGGGGCGTGATGCGTTCTTACCTTGGAACAAGATGAAGTATGTGGAGAAAGGCTTATCAACCATTGATAAATCACTGGTGCTGCTGAAAGACGAAGACCAACCAATTCATGAGCAACCTCGTGTTCAAGGGCTACCAGATTCTTACCTAACTCGCGCCATGGCTGCGGTGACTTACACCTCTCTGCCAGACATGTTTAACCATTTCGATCGTGGTTATGACTTGTTCCTCTCGTTACTCGCGGAAGATGATTTCCAACAACAACATTTCGCTGCGACCTCGTGGATTTACCGTTACGCCATTACCGCATCGATTCGTGCTGAAGACTTCGAGCAAGCACAGGTGTGGCTTGAAAAAATGGAAAACACCGATGCAGGCAACATCGAGACAATGACGGCTAAAGCCCTAATAGCGAAAGCCAAGTAACAGTTGCCAAAGCTCAATTTCGGCTTGCGAGAGCTTGAGAATGGATTGGTAATAAGAGGACAACGAAATGATTGAATTTAAAGGTATCGGCAAGGCGTATGTCACGGGCGGTCAACGTGTTGATGCATTAAACGGGGTCGATGGACACATCCAACGCGGTGAAATGGTGGCGCTGTGTGGGCCGTCTGGGTCAGGGAAAAGCACACTTTTGAATATTCTTGGATTGTTGGATATGGACTACCGAGGCGAGATAAATATTGATGGCCAACCATATCCGACAGAGAAAATCGCCGCTGCACGTTTTCGTCGTCAGTCGTTGGGTTTTGTATTTCAGCGCTTCAATTTGGTTCCTGTGATGACCGCGCTAGAAAACGTCGCTTACCCATTGATGTTGAACCAATGCTCAAAACAAGAACAGCAGACCAGAGCTCAAGAGATGTTAGAGCGTGTTGGGCTAGGAGATTACGTTCATCACCGTCCAGACAACCTTTCAGGTGGCCAGCAACAACGTGTCGCGATAGCCAGAGCGCTGATCCATAACCCAAGCTTGGTGATTGCCGATGAGCCGACCGCTAGCTTAGACAGCCACACCGCCAACCTTGTGATCGATATCATGAAAGAGCTCGGCCACGAAATGGGCACGACTTTTATCGTCGCAACGCACGACCCAAGAATGGCGCAGCGTTGTGACCGAGTGATTGAGTTAATCGATGGCCAACTGGCTCCGCAAACTACAGCAACGGAGGCGATCTCATGGGCAAGCTAACACAAGGGTTGAGCACTGTTCTGGTTCCTACGTCGGTTCGCTTAGCGTGGCTTAATCTATTAAGAAATGGTCGCCGTAGTTTGTTGTCGGTGTTGATCATCGCGATTGCCGTATTTGCACTCACCAGTGCGGGTGGCTATGGGCTTTACACCTACGAATCCTTAAGGGAATCGACCGCGCGCGATACTGGTCATCTTACTTTGAGCACACCGGGTTATTTTGAGCAAGATGAAGACATGCCGCTGAGCAATGGTCTCGATAATGTTCAAGCGCTCACCAAGAGCATTATTGGTGACAGTGATGTGCGTGGCGTTCAACCACGAGTCTACTTCAGCGGCTTGGTTTCTAACGGCAGTAAGTCGACCATCTTTATGGGAACGGGCGTTAATGAGCGTGAGTTCGACATGAAAGGACCATTCCTTGATGTGCGCAGCGGGCAAACCCTGTCGGATGTGAAATCCCCAAGATACGACAGTCAAGAGCCACAAGTCATGCTGGGAACTGACCTTGCTCGTAACCTCAAAGTTGCCGTTGGTGATTGGGTTACACTGCTTGCGACTACTAGTGATGGCGCTTTGAATGCCTTTGATTTTAAGGTGCAGGGCATCTACTCGACAGGGGTGCCTGAGCTGGATAAGCGTCAGCTGTATGTTCATATCACCACCGCTCAAGAGCTTTTGGCCTCAGATAAAGTCAGTACCTTGTCGGTGTTCCTATTTGAAACCAGTAAGACCTCGACCGTTCAACAACGCATTCAAGCGACTTTAGATCGAAATAGCGCGAGCCAAAGCGATCAAGGCACAGAGATCGAGATCACTCCATGGCAAGATCGCGCGTTTTTCTACACCAAGGTTAAAGATCTTTACGACCGGATCTTCGGCATCATGGGCGCTGTGATGGCGTTGGTGGTGTTCGTGTCGCTGTTTAACACTATGACCATGTCGGTGACCGAGCGCACTCGTGAAATTGGAACCTTGTCGGCACTTGGCAGTTACCCCTCTGAAATCGTCGTGGGCTTCTTAAAAGAGGCGGGATTACTGGCTGTGATTGGCAGCGCGATCGGCGCGTTAGTGAGTGGTTTAGTGTCGGTGTTACTGCTGGTGGTTGATATACAGATGCCACCACCTCCGGGTCGAACCGAGGGCTACCCACTCAACATTTACTTCTCACTGGAATTAGTTGGTTACGCCACTTTAGGTGTGCTGACGATATGTTTGCTGGCTGCTTATTTCTCTGCTCGAAAAGGTGTGAATAAGCCAATCACGGAGGCGCTGGTTTATGTGTAAATTAACTCGTTCATTCAATACCTTGGTTTTGGCTTTCGCGTTGGGCTCTGTTTTGGCTTCGCTTCTAGCATCGACACCAAGCTGGGCAGTCGATTCACAACAAGTCACAGAGATGATCGCCAAGGCTGATAGTTACCGGTTGAACAGCGCACAAGCCTCTAAGGTAGTGTCTTTGGTGGCGTTGTATCAAGACGAGCAACTCGACAAGACCCGTGAATACAATGTCTACACAAGACCAAATCGGGAGTCGTTAGTGGTCTTTAAATCAGCTGTCGAGGCGGGTCAAAAGATGCTGATGATTGAAGACAACTATTGGCTGTTGATGCCGAAATCTCGCCGACCAATTCGTATCACCCCAATGCAAAAGCTATTGGGCGAAGCCTCGGTAGGGGACATCTCGACGCTCACTTGGAGCGAAGATTACCAAGGTGAGTGGGTTGACGAACAACAGGTAGAGATGCCGACTGGCGAGAAACTCGATACCCATCACTTAAAGCTATCGGCGAAAACTAAGGGTGCCAGCTATCAGTCGATTGATCTGTGGTTAACAGCAGACCGAGCGTTTCCAGTTAAAGCGGATCTGTATCTGCGTTCAGGAAAGCTAGCCAAGCAAGCGTGGTTTACTGAAGGTGTGCGTGATGGATTACCCACAGTGATGTCGATGACCTTGCTCGATAAGATTCAACCAAGCAAGAAAACCGTGATTGAGTATCGCGAAGTGATTGAGCAAAGCTTGGAAGACAAGTATTACAACCCTGCTTACTTATCGCGTAACAGCGTGTCTGGGCTGTAGGTGAGCGTCATGAAAGCTTCCAATCGCCGATTCCACATTAAGTCTTCAATCGCTACTTTGCTTGCCTTGTCTTGTGTGAGTCACCCGATTCAAGCGGACGATCTGAGCTTGGCGTGGGATTGGCAACTCAGTGCAGAAGCGATTGAATCGCGTGAGTCGCCATTTAGCCCCTTACCATCTGATAATCGTCAGTCTTTAAATGGCTTGCTGGATCTAGAGGTTGGTTACGGCAATTGGCTTGGCCTGTTCGCAGTCAAAGCCAATGATATTGTGAGCAACGGCCCTCAAGAACAAGAGACGAGCTTTGAATCGGAATTTATTGTGCGTGAGTTGTTCTGGCAAGGTGGTGTCGAGCTGTCGAATTCATTAATCGGCGACCATTACCTCGATGTCACGCTTGGCAAGGTTCGCCTTGATTGGGGCGTGGGTTATGGTTATCGACCGTTAGACATCATCAAGCCTTATCGACAAAATCCAGTGGGCATTGTCGCAGAAGAGGGCGCAGGTGTTGCCTCGGCGTCACTGTTCGATATGACAGGAGAATGGACACTGCTTTACAGTGATTCGTCACGGACTTCTCAAGATGTAAATGAATTCGAAAAGCAGAACCAGCAACAAGGATTTGGGGTACGTCGTTACAATCTTGTAGGTGATCACGAGTATCAATGGGTCGCTTATTATGACGATGTACGCCACGGCTTGCTTGGGGCGAGTTTAGTGTCCGTGCTCAATCTCGCTTGGGAGTTTCATGGCTCTGTTGTCTATCAACGACAAAGCCTTGGCTACAGTCAGCCTAATTCAATGCTTAAACAGGTTTATCTCGAAGAGCAGGGCGAGGCTTATCAAGCGTTAGCAGGACTAACATGGGCCAATGGCACGGGTCACAATGTGGTCTTGGAATATTGGTTTGATAGCCGCGCTTGGAGCAATTCTGAATGGCAAAGTGCAATAGAAAGTGCAGAGTTTTTGTCTGTTAATCCGATGACAGCATCACTAGCAGGGTCTTATGCTCAAGGTTATCAACACGCCAATTTGGTTCAGCACAACATCATGTTTCATTGGTCTCTGGATTCGACACATGGCTGGCTTGAAGATATCACGCCAACATTCGACGTGATGTTATCTCCACAAGATGGCGGTTTTATTGCGACTCAGTGGCTCAATTATCAGGCTCTAGATAATGGTAATTCATCGTTGGATTTGGAACTTGCTGCACGCTTTCTAGGCGGCAAAAGTGATTCTGCTTACGCCAGCTTACCCGATAGTCATATGATTCTCTTAAATATCAAAGGACGATTTTAATGGACACTTCTTCAAACAGTCGATTTTCATGGATTAAGAGTTTCGCGTTCACCACGTTATTTTGTGTTCTTATTGCGATTACAACCCATACGATTTGGGGCGGCGGATTAACGGTTAACCTGGCAATCAGTTTTGGCTTTGGTTACAGCGCCGTGGGTTCTTCTTTCATCTTGGTGAAATTGTTTAAGAGAACATCACGAACGCTTGAAGTGGGAATCTCAATGGTGTTCGCGATGACCTTTGGTACCTTGAACGCGCACTATTGGTTGAACGGATATTTCGGGGCCAATATCTCGGATCTTAAATCTGTGGTGTTGCTCGGTGTGATCTTCTGTTCGGTTTGCTATTACTATTTCTATACCCGAGAGCAGCAGTTACGTGCCGATAACGAATTGGAAGTGGCCAAGCGTCGTCAGGCCGATCAAGAAAAGGTGGTGGTGCTCAGTCAGCTTAAACAACTACAGAGCCAAATTGAACCGCACTTCTTGTTCAACACACTTGCGACCATCAATGTGTTGATTGAGAGTGACAGCGCGAAAGCCAAGTTGATGCTCGAAAAACTGACTGACTTATTGCGTGTGACTTTGAAAAACAGCCGCAACGAGCAATCGACCATCGCACAAGAGGTCGACTTGTTAGACGCTTATCTTAATATCCAAAAGATACGCTTGGGGGAGCGCTTAACGTTCTCGATTGAAACACACGAGATTAGTGAATTGCAGGTGATTCCACCGTTCTTGATTCAACCTTTGGTCGAGAATGCACTCACACACGGTATTGAACCCAAAGCCGCTGGTGGCCAAGTGAATATTCGTATTACTCAACAATCCCAGCAGCTAAAAATTGAAGTGGCTGATAATGGCGCTGGGTTGAAAACGCCTTCTGCGAATACGGGTCACGGTGTTGGGTTAAGCAATATTCGTCAAAGAATCGAAACCCTGTATGGTGATAAGGCGAGCCTAACGATTACTGAACACGCTGAAGGTGGGGTAGTCTCAACGATCTTGTTACCGTTGACTGATGCAGCCGCCTAGAATTACAGACCAGAAAGCACAGAACAGTGACGAAAAATAGACGATTTACAGTGTGAATTTAAAGGACTAACCATGAACAACCCAGCAGTACAGCCGATCGTAACGGCGATTATCGCAGACGATGAAGCACTGTTAAGGCACCACCTAGACAAGAGTTTGGCTGAGGTTTGGCCGGAGCTAGAGATCGTCAGCAAGGCACAAAATGGTTTGGAGGCGATGCAGAGTATTCAGCAGCTTAAGCCCGACGTGGCTTTTCTCGATATTCGTATGCCTGAGCTAGATGGCATCTCGCTGGTGAAACAACTCAAGAAGCTAGCTTCACCGCCATTGATTGTGTTTATCACGGCTTATGACGAATACGCGGTCAAAGCTTTTGAGCACAATGCGATGGATTACCTGCTTAAGCCTATCAATGAAGAGCGTTTACTAGCGACATGTCAGAAGGTGCAAGCGCGTCTGTCGAGCAATCAAACACAATCAGGTATTACGCCAGAACAGCCCGATATTACGGCGTTAATGAGTCAGCTTCAGCTATTATCTCAATCAACATCACAGCAAGTTCAATATCTAACATGGCTTAAAGCCAGTGTCGGAGAAGACATTCACTTAATCGCTGTCGATGATGTGGCTTACTTCAAAGCGGAAGACAAGTACGTCTCGATATTCAAAAAAAGCCAAGGCGGCTCTCTAGAGGAGTTTATTCTTCGCGTGTCTCTAAAAGAGCTGATCGCCCAGCTTAACCCGGATGAGTTCTGGCAGATCCATCGTTCGGTGGTGGTGAAAGTGTCGGCCATTGATAAGGTAAAGAAAGGGCTCTCAGGTCAGATGTCGGCGTATGTTTCTGGAGAAAAGTTACCGATCAGCCGTGCTTCCCAAGCTCTTTTTAAAGGGATGTGAGAAACTTGTTTAAAGGAATCCAATAAATTAGTTTAAAGGAATCGAATCATAAGCTTGGAGATGAAGCGAATTTAAGAGGACCTGATACCCCGATCTACAACCTATGACTATCAGCTTGTGTAATTTATAAAGTTGACAGTTTCATGCATGTTTAGATTGTCTCTCAAAATTTAAATGACTGAATTTATATAAAATTATTATGCTATTGCGATCGGATATATTGGAGGAAAGCCCTTCAAAGAGATCGTTATGAAAGCATACTATTTAGTCGTCGTATTGAGCTCCACATTGCTAGGTTGCAGCTCTACTCCTCAACAACAAACGTTATTGAAATCCGATCCATACTGGGTCAAAGGAGAGTTAGATAACGGATTAACCTACCATGTCTACCCTGACCAAGAACAACCGGTCTCGGTACGCTTACTAGTGCATGCCGGATCTTTGCAAGAGAGCGAACAACAGAAAGGGTACGCCCACTTTGTTGAGCATATGGCGTTCAATGGCAGCAAGAACTTTTCAGGAAATGAGGTGGTTGAGCTATTTGAGCAATCTGGTGCCAGTTTTGGTGCAGACTTAAATGCTTACACCTCTTACCAAGAAACCCTCTATAAATTAGATCTACCTGACAATAAGAATTTAGATAAAGCGCTGGCTTGGTTTAGAGACATTGGCGATGGTTTATTGCTGTCCGAAGCTGAAATCGAAAAAGAGAAAGGTGTGATACTTGGAGAGTTTCGATACACGCGAGTTGAAGATAAACCTCTCTCGTTTAAGTTCTACGATCATCTGGTTGAAGGGACGACTTACCAAAGTAACGATCCTATTGGCAATAAAGAATCCGTTTCTAAAGCGAATGTTCAAGAATTAAAGAACTATTACCAAACCTGGTATCAACCTCAGTTAACCGAAGTGATTGTCTCTGGTGATATCACACTGGCAGAAGTGATCCCTTTGATTGAAGACACTTTCTCTGATTGGCAAAGAGGCACAACACCGGTTCCCGTGAAGAACACGTCAGTGGATTACAATACTCAAGATTTTGTGGCGTATGGATCTGCTGTCGAGCCACCGAGCATCGGGATAGTCATTGATCGTGGGGAAAGAGTGACACAGAGCCATGAGCAACAACATCAGCTTTGGTTAGATGATATTGCTCAACAACTTATCCAACAAAGGTTGAATTCTGACTTTGTTGACGCTGCGTTACCTGTGCAGTGGGTTTTTTCAACACCCTACTTATTAGAGTACCAAAGGTATTCGATTACTACGGTCAGTTTTCCTGTTGGTAGCCGAGAGCAAAGTCAGCAGCAGTTTGTTTCTACTCTCGCCTCTTTGCGTGATTATGGCGTAAGTGAATATGAGTTGGCGAGTGTGCTTCAGCAATACCAAGCGAACCTTGACGATATTCAACTAAACTGGGATCAAATGGATGCTGTGGCTCATGCTGATGGTAAATCGACAGCATTGGTGATTAACCAACCCGTTCAATCACAGCTTGATTATAAGTCGAGTTTGAAAACGTTTCTTGCGAATACGGATCTCGAGGCCGTGAATGATAACTTAGATGATTTGCTTTCTAGCCCTTACATTTTGGGGTTAGGTTTATCTTCTAAGGAAGATCTTCAAGCCATGGAGAATGAGCTAAAAGATGTCAGAAAAGCCTATAAAAAGACGGGTAACAAACCACTGCTCGTTACCGCAAGTTCTGCGTTTAGCGTGCCAGAATCTCAAGGCGACATTGTGAAACAAATTCAGGTGAGTGAGGATCCTAACTTACAGCAATGGACATTGAGCAATGGTATCGAGGTTTGGTATTTACGAAACCCTGAGGTGGGTAATAATGTTGGCGTTTATTATGCCAGTGAAGGTGGTAAGTCAGCCCTAGATCCTTCTTTATTTCCTGCGCTAGAGGTGGCCATTCCAGCTTCGAATCGCAGTGGCGTTGGTAAATTCAGTGGCTCGGAATTAAATTCCCATTTGAAACGTAAAGACATCCAAATTTACCCCTTCATTAACTTCACTCATCACGGGTTGGAAATAAACACTAAGAAGAAGACGCTCGCAGAAGGCTTGGCTGCACTGTATACCATTGTGACCGAACCTAAAATCGACAGCGATCAGCTTGAGGCAGTGAAGTCTGAATTCACGCAAGGTCGTACTGCCTACCTAGAAACCCCATTGGGACAGTTTACCCAGATGGTGAATCGCAACAGCTATCAAGATAGTAGTCGTCATATCATGTTGGAAAGTGAAGATGTTGAAGCTGTTACACCTCAAGATATACTTGATATACAGCATCAACTCTTTCAGAAGTTAAGAGACAATACGCTTGTCATCGTTGCTGATATTAAGCCATCTGAAATTAAGCCCCTCGTACGCCAATATGTTGCTTCATTGCCACTAGAAGCGATTGAATCTCCTAATTATGAGGTGGCTTATAAAACGGATTCAGAAGAGCGAATAGATGTATCGATCAACAATGAAGACAGCAGTCAGTACTTGTTGCGTGTAATTTCCCAGCAAGCTCGGGATAAAACAGCAAAAGATGTGTTTATGGATGATATGCTGCAGCGCGTATTGTCGAGTCGCCTAACTGCTTATGTTCGTGAAGAGTTAGGCTTGGATTATGCACCTTACGTGTATTCGGTCGCTCAAGACAGTGAGCCAAGTTACGACTGGTTGGTGGGCTCCTTAACAGCCCCTGAAAACTTAGATCAGGTTGAACAGGCGATCGATAAAATTATTGCTGAAGCTGTCAAAGGGATCTCTGAAGAAGAGACTCGAACGGCAGCTAAACAGCTAGTGGCTGACCTCACGCCACTTCAATATAAGCCTACTCAACAAGCTTGGTTTATTTCACGTTACTTAATTCATGACTATGGTGTTGAGGCACTGTTTGACTTACAAGGAACGACAGATTCAATTTCTAGTAAAGATATGACTGAGTATGCTAAAGAAATTTTTGGAGATAACAGCTACCAGTTGAAGAACTTGTTAAGGCCACAAAGTTAAGCTGATTGAGTAAAGTGACTTTTCAGAAAAGTCGCTTTCACCCTGAATATATGATGTCGAATCTAAGCCAAATGCTAAGTCATTTGGCTTTTTTATTTGGGTTAGGGTTAGTCTTTAAACTCGTTACTGACTTTTAAATGATCGCAATTCGCGCCTTATATAACTGAGTATGATTTATAAAATAAAGATCCAGATCACAAAGATACTCATTCAGTTCGGTATTAAATAATAATCATTAACTCAAGCTGTATATTGTCGATGAATGACATTAAGAGGTTGTTATGAAAACATATTATTTAGCGACGGCAGTATGCCTTACCCTGGTTGGCTGTAGTTCAACATCAAAAACGACTGACACCTTCATCCAACCGGACCCGGCTTGGACTTCAGGCCAACTAGAGAATGGCTTTACCTACCATGTTTATCCTGATCATGAAGCGCCAGTTTCTGTTCGCTTAGTCGTACATGCAGGCTCTATTCAAGAAACTCGTCAACAAGAAGGTTATGCGCATTTTGTCGAACACATGGCATTTAATGGCAGTAAGAACTTCTCGCAAAACGATGTGATTCGCCTATTTGAAGATGCAGGTGCTAGTTTTGGGGCTGATATTAATGCCTACACCTCTTATGAAGAGACGGTATATCAGCTAGATTTACCCGATAACGTCCAATTACAGTCTGCCCTAACGTGGATGCGAGACATCGGTGATGGATTGGATCTCGCCAGTTCAGAAGTTGAAAAAGAAAAAGGTGTGGTTCTTGGGGAGTTTCGTATGGCTCGCCTTGATGATAAGTCATTCCCTGAAGTGTTTTATGACCACTTTATTGAAGGTGGACCGTATCAATCTCAAGACGCATTGGGAACTAAAGAATCGGTTGTAAATGCCACTTCTCAAACCCTAAACAACTTTTACCAGACTTGGTATCAACCACAAATCGTAGAGCTTGTTGTTTCAGGTGATGTGGATATCGAAACCGTGATCCCATTAATTGAAGCGAAGTTTTCTAGTTGGCAGCGTGGTGAAACGCCTAAACCAGTGAAACAGACAGTCACCACTTTCAACGAAGGTGACTATGTTGAGTATACGAAGAGAGAAGCCCCAAGTATTTCACTGACGTTTAACCGAGGTTCAAACATCATTGAAACTCACGATCAACAGCACCAACGTTGGTTGGATGAAACCTCCCAGTTATTGATTCAGCAACGACTTGAGGCGGTATTTAATGATGCGGCTTTGCCGACTCAATGGATAGCGTCAGACAGTCTTGAAATGGGTGCTCTGCTTTACTCATCAACCAGTATTGGATTCCCTGTTGGAAGTCGTGAAGTGACTCAGCAAAAGATGCTCTCGACGTTGGCATCATTGCGGGATTACGGTGTGTCGCAAGCGGAGATCGTCGGTGAACAGCACTACTACCAAAACTTGCTCGATAATATTGAGCATGATTGGGATAAAGAGGACGGTGTCGATCACGCGAACAATAAGGCAAGTGCCTTAGTGACGGGGCGAATCGTTCAATCACAGAAAGATTTTCAGGCAAGTATGGAAACTTTCATTTCCAACGTCAGTCTTGAAGTGATTAATGACAACATAAAAAGCATACTTTCTGGTGATTATTTCATGATCATTGGCATGAATAAGGCTGAAAATAGAGCCGCAATCAATAACTCGTTAGATAGCTTGAAAGCTACTTATAGCGAAATAGGTACTAATAGAGAAACGGGCACCGCGCCGTTGGTTGCTGCGGCGGGCAGTGCTTTTGCGGTACCGAGTTCGCAAGGCGATGTTGTGTTGGTTGAACAAGTATCTGTCGACCCATACATTCAAAAATGGACGTTAAGTAATGGCATTGATATGTGGTACTTACGTGACTCACTGGCGAATGATGATGTTGGCGTGATGTACATGAGTTTGGGGGGAAAGGCTGCTTTGGAGCCAAGCTTATACCCAGCGGTTGAGGTTGCATTGCCTACTTTTGCTCGAAGTGGTGTGGGTGATTTGACCGGTTCTGAACTTCAAGCGTACCTTGACCGTGAAAATATTCAAGCCGATTCTTTTATAGGCAATACTCGTCATGGTGTTGAATTTAATATCAAAAAAGATGGGCTAAAAGATACGTTTGCTGCGCTTTATACTTTCATAACCGCGCCTAAAATAAGTCCCGAGCAGCTAGAAGCTGTGAAGCAGGAGTTTGTACAAGGTCAAGAATCGTTCTTGAGCAGCCCTGTTGGCCAGTTTGAACGTGCAATAAACCAAAATATTTATCGTCAAGAAAGCCGTCACCTCTTTGTTAATAAAGACCGTGTTGAAGTGGTTTCTGTGGAAGATATCAGCCACATTCATCAGCAACTGTTTGGTCAAATGAGGCATAACCAATTGGTGATCGTTGGTGATATTGATCCAAGCGTATTGAAGCCTTTGGTTCAGCAATATTTGGCTTCTATTCCATTAGAAAAAGCTCTAGTCCCTGACTTTAAGGTGGCTTACAAGCAACCATCAGAACCACGCATTGATTTAGCCATCAACAACGTGAATAGCGCGGAGTACGTCTTAAGAGTCATTGCTGAACCTAGTACTGTAACCACGGTTGAAAAAGTTGTTACGTCAAAAGATATCTTCATGGAAAGCATACTGGAACGTTTGTTAGCGACTCGCTTAGATACCTATATTCGTGAAGATTTGAGCTTAGATTACTCGCCTTATACATTCTCAGCGTCAGCAGACAGTGAGTTGAGTAACGAGTGGGTTGTCGGTGCGATGATAGCGCCAGAGAATGTTGATAAAGTGGAAGTGGCGATTGATAAAGTGATTGCAGACCTTCTACAAGGCGTTTCTGAAGAGGAAATGCACGCGGTTGTGAAACAGTTTGAAGCTGACTTCACGCCTCTCGAGATGAGCTCTATTGACCAAGCGTGGTATGTGTCTCGTTATCTACTTCATGGTTACGATATCGAAGCCTTGTCTCAAGTTGAGCGCGTGGCGAGATCGATATCCACTGAAGATATGAATGATCTAATACAGCGTATTTTTGGTGAGAACAGCCGTAAGGTTAAGAACATCATGCGTCCTAAAGCCTAAAGTAGAGCGTGAAAACGATAGCCAAAAGTGCTTCGACAAATACCCCATTAAAGCCAAGCATTCATTGCTTGGCTTTTTGTTTTTTGACGACTTTGTATGCGTGAATACAGCGCTAGGAGGTCAGCAATTGTCAGCGTAGTGTCAAATGTGTTCGGTTGTGTTTCTAAATCAATTGTAACTTTCATAGCTGTTATATATTGTCGCAGTGTTTACTATTCAGGATTATTGTTAATTGCTTAAACTAGGTACCCGATTAGTCTTAATGTTGTTTTTACTGAGCTTTGGCTTAGTGAACTCTAACGGCTATTCGTTTCCTTCTAAGCCATTCCAAATTCAGTCGGCTCAAGAGCAATCTTCGCAGAATGAACAATCTTCCTCGATAAAACAGTGTAAACAAGCCACTACGGATAATCCGTCGGCCTATTTAGAGTGCGATAAGGCTCCGTTTGGCACCACGTCATTAGATGACAGTTCCAACTATCATGACACCGAGTCGAGCCTCCAGGCTGCAAACTTCAGACGTATGCTCAGCAACGAGCAAGAAAGCGTGGCCGATCTTGAGCCTGCTTATCATCTACTGATCGACTTCTCTCCCCCTTCAATACTGGCTTCTCTGCTCTTCAATACGCCGTTGTTGGATTCCAAGCTGCATTGGACCAGCATTGTGAGTTCTCCGTCCTCCCGGCTTTCTGGGTGGAAAGAGGGCAACATTCAATACTCGCATTTTCGAGAACTTCTTAGCTAATCGTTTGACCTTAAATTGGTCGTATCGATGGTCGCCTCGCGCTCGTTGAACTCGCCAATTAACCCAATATAGCGACACACAATTATTAGCCTCACTGTTACTCAATCAGCTTGTTTTGGTTGTGACTAGTTGTCGTTCGTGTTCGCAAAACATTAGTTATACCAATCGCAGTAAATAACTGGCCATCCTAGCTGGTTAAAACGCTCGATCACTGCTTTTTTCCGGTGCTATTTTTGAGCTCGTATTTACGGTGATTGGTAAAAAGAAGAGATCTTGACTGTGAAAAAACGCATTCCAAGAAAACAAATCAACCACTATTCAAAGTGGAAATACGCGGTGCTTATCGCCACCATTATCATCATGGTTCTGAGTGCTTTACCTTCTTGGTATGGCGAGAATGCATCGGTTCAAATCAGCAATCGCTCTGAGCAGACAATCGATGCGACTCAAATTACTCAATACCTTGCGAGCGAAGGCATCCAAGCCAAATCTGCATTTCAAAAAGACCAACGTTTAGTCGTGATCTTGGAAGATGCTGAGCAACAAGCGAAAGCCAAAGAGGTGCTGAATGAGCGCCTATTGGATAACGCGACCGTTGCGCTAGCGATGGAGCCAGCAGCACCAAAATGGTTGACTGACATGGGCTTCGCGCCGATTCAGCTAGGCCTTGATTTACGTGGTGGTGTGCAGTTCTTATTAGAAGTGGATATGGAGCCGGTTTATCACGCGCAAGCTCAAGCGATGGTCGACGAGATCACGAGCGAAGTGCGTTATGCCCGCGGTAAAGTGGTGAACAACCAAGTTCAGTTTGATTTCCGTACCGACGCCGATTTCGAAAAAGCCCAGAAGCTGATTCGTCAAGAGTTCCCACAATGGCTACGTAACCGCTCAGACAAGTCGCTAACGTTAACTCAGTCTGAAGAAGAACAAAGAACGCTACGCAACCTTACGGTTCAACAAAACCTGCAAATCATGCGCAGCCGTATTGAAGAATTAGGCATCACGGAAGCATCGATTCAACGTCAAGGTGAAAGCCGTATTCGTATTGAACTGCCGGGTGTACAAGACCCTGCAGCTGCGAAAGACGTGATTGGTGCAACGGCATCTTTGGCGTTCTATTCGGTGTACGACAATGCCACTCGCAGTACTCAAACCCTGAAAGATTCAGACGGCAACCGTGTGGTAGTCGACCGCAAGGCTGTGTTGAGTGGCGAACACATTATTGATGCTCGCAGTGGCATTGGTGAGATGGGCAGTGCAGAAGTCAACATTACGCTGGATTCTTCTGGTGGTAAGAAAATGTCCGAGTTCTCACGTCATAACATCGGTAAGCCAATGGCAACGGTGTACAGCGAATACAGCCGTGATAGAGCGGGCAACAGCAAGCAAGACAGCGAAGTGATTAGTGTGGCAAACATCCAATCTCAACTGGGTAGCCGCTTCAGAATCACAGGCGCTGGCAGCTTGGCTGATGCGCAAGAGCTTGCGTTACTGCTGCGTGCGGGGTCATTGACTGCGCCAGTGACCATCATTGAAGAACGTACTATTGGCCCATCTTTGGGTGCTGAAAACGTAACTAACGGCTTTGCTGCTTTGGCACTTGGCCTTGGCCTTACGCTAACGTTTATGGCGCTATGGTACCGCCGTCTTGGTTGGGTCGCGAACTGCGCATTGGTGGTTAACATGACCACATTGTTTGGTTTGATTGCGCTGCTACCGGGTGCGGTATTAACTCTGCCGGGTATTGCGGGTTTAGTACTGACCGTCGGTATGGCGGTAGATACCAATGTGCTTATCTTCGAGCGTATTCGAGACAAGATGAAAGAAGGGCGCAGCTTTGCTAGCTCTATCGACCGTGGTTTCGATAGCGCATTCTCGTCAATTTTCGATGCTAACGTCACCACCATGATCGTTGCTGTGGCTCTATATACCATTGGTAATGGACCGATTCAGGGCTTCGCTCTGACACTGGGCTTAGGTCTTCTAACCAGTATGTTCACAGGCATTTTTGCTTCACGAGCGATCATCAATTTGGTTTGGGGGCGTGACCAACGCCACGATGTAAGGATTTAAGCATGAGTACTTCAAAAATGACTATTTCAGACCGCTATATTTCAGATAAAAACATGACTCGCCTTCGTAAGGTGATGTCTGTGATTTCTATTGTGCTGTTCATGAGCTCTGTGATGCTGGTGGCAGTGAAAGGTTTTAACTGGGGTTTGGACTTTACTGGCGGTGTGGTTGCCGAGGTTCAACTCTCTGATCAAGTAACCAAAGATGCGTTAAAAACCAAGCTCGACACTGCTTTTCAACAAGACGTTCAAGTGGTTGGTATGGCAGAACAGGATCGCTGGACAATTCGTTACAGCCAACTGACAGACGCTCCACAGCCAAACTTAGTTGATGCTTTGTCTTCTGTGAGCGACCAAGTAAAAGTGCTTAACAGCAGCGTGGTTGGCCCTCAAGTGGGTCAAGACATGGTTGACCAAGGTGGCTTGGCGGTATTGGTGTGTTTCCTAATGATTATGCTGTACCTGAGTGTACGTTTTGAATGGCGTTTGGCACTTGGTGCTCTTGCTGCAATCATTTACGACGTGACGCTTATTTTAGGTTTGTTCGCCTTTACTCAGTTTGAGTTCAACCTGACTGTATTAGCGGCCGTGTTGGCGATTTTGGGTTACTCATTGAATGACTCGATCATCATTGCTGACCGTGTTCGTGAAATGCTGCGCGGCAATCCAAACGGTGATACTGACAACCTGCTTAACGAATCAGTTAAAGCGACCTTCTCACGCACCATGGTGACTTCAGGAACAACTCTAATTACCGTCTCTGCGCTTTGGCTACTGGGTGGCGCGGCACTGCAAGGTTTCGCTATTGCACTCGTTGTGGGTATTGTCAGCGGTACGTGGTCCTCCATTTCAGTAGGCATCACCCTACCTAAATTACTTGGATTGCAGCCTTGTCACTATCAGGTGAAACCAGTAATCGAAGTTGAGGGTGAGTATCCTTAGTTTCCTGATTGCTTAAGTTTTCTAATTAGATAGCGCTCAGCCTTAGTCCTCATTGACTAACGAGTGAGTTCAGCAAAGCCTTTCGTTTGTAGCAAGACGAAGGGCTTTATTTTTTATAAGAGTCAGTCAGTTAGTTAAAAGAGAGGCTATTTCAAAAAACAATGGATTGAGCAGGCAAGCCCTCATTATATGAAGTATGTTTATATGACGTCAGTAGAAATGAGGCAAGGTAATGGAATATCGACATCAATGTCATGTAGGCGACCACGGTGATGCACTCAAGCATCCAGTATTGAGTGCACTGGTTCAATCATTAATGCAGCAACACTCTCGCCTCAATGTTATCGACACGCATTCAGGCACAGGGTGTTATGACCTCACCACAGCGCCAAGCAATCACGCGGGTGAGTTCGCTGAAGGGGTCGGGTACTTGTGGCGAAACAAAGCTTATCTTCCTCCAGCATTCGCTTCTTTTATGTCGGTGCTGGAATACTACAATCCGAATCAACTTATCTCTCTCTATCCGGGCTCAGCAGCCATCACTTACCAACAAGGCCGCAGCCAAGATAGTTTCTATTTTTCAGACATTCAGCAAGATGAAGCTGATTTACTGCAAACTAATATTGAGACGTTACAACGTGACCTTGATGTTTCAAGCAAGCTCACTATTACTGCAGGTGATGGGCTCAAAGCGCTGCCTGATGATGTAGCAAAACACGATAATCATCACCTGATTGTTATCGATCCTCCCTATGAAACCGATTCTGAATATCTCGCAGTGATTGATGCCTTGGTTAAAGCGTATCAACAATCAGAAAAGGTATCTGCACTGATTTGGTACCCGCTTTACACGGATGACAAGAGCTCACTGATTCTGAATCACTGTGTTACTGCAGTGAAAGATGGTTTGCTGCCAAGTCCAATTAAGTCGGAGCTTCGCCTTCGAGACCCGAAAGGGGATGATCGCCTAATCGGCAGTGGTTTGTTGTTATTCAATCCACCACAAGGCATTTCAGGAATAGTCGCAGATACGCTTGATTATTTACACTGCCAACTCTCGACCAATGGTGAAGGCTATTGGCAAATGAGAAGCCTATAGATCTGATTTTTATGGGTTTTATGATGATTTTCGAGATGTAGATCGCTAAATCATTTCAATCTGTATGGTTTAAATTGACCAAACTCTAACTTTTATCGATTGATTTATCGCGATGAATCATATAAAAATAGTACATCAATGCGCACAGGTGCATACTGGCTCATAAGTTAAATAATTACCCAAATTAATATCAGATTGTGGTTTACCCCCTAAACTGCATAAGGCTCGCACTAGTCACGCGAGCCTTTCTTTTGCCTGAAAGAAAACTTAAGGCATTGTTAGCACTTCAAAATCCACTACAACGCAGGGTAATCGATATAGCCTTTTTCGTTGCCGCCGAACAGAGTGGCGCCATCAAGATCGGATAGTTCATTGCCGTTTTGTAGGCGTGAAACGAGGTCTGGATTCGCAACGAATGGGCGACCAAATGCGACGAGGTCGGCGTAGCCTTTGCTTAACACTTCTTCGGCGCGTTCTGGTGTGTAACTGCCAGCGACGATGATGGGGTTAGAGAACAACTCTCTTAGTTCGACACGGAAGCTTTCAGGTATCACAGGCGCATCATCCCAATCGGCTTCTGATAGATGCAAGTAAGCGATATCACGTGCTTGCAGCGCCTTTGATGCCTCTAGAATCGTTGGCACGATGTCTGGGCAGTTCATGTCTTTGAAGGTGATGAACGGAGCTAAACGAACGCCCACTTTATCGGCACCAATCGCATCAATGACTGCATCCACTACTTCGATTAGAAAGCGAAGTCGGTTCTCGCGGCTGCCGCCATAGTTGTCGGTGCGCTTGTTCGAATTAGTTCTTAGGAATTGATCGATAAGGTAGCCATTACCACCGTGGATTTCCACGCCATTGAACCCTGCCTCGACCGCTTTCTTCGCTGACTTAGCAAAATCTTGAACCACACGATCAATATCGGCTTGGGTCATTTCTCTTGGTTGAATGCAATCCACCATGTTGCCGTTTCCATTCTCGTCAGAGATCCAAACCTGAGTTTCTACCGGAGCCAGTGCCGAAGGCGCGATTGGTAGTTCACCTTTTTGGAAGGTTGGATGAGACACGCGCCCCACATGCCATAGTTGGCAGAATATCGCTGCGCCTTGTTCTTTAGCGGCAGAGGTGACACCTTGCCAACCTTCCACTTGTTCGCTTGTGTAAACGCCGGGTGTGAATGAGTACCCTTGAGAGTCATCTGAGATTTGTGTCGCTTCAGTGATGATGAGTCCTGCACTTGCTCGTTGTTGGTAGTAAGTCGCCATCATTTCATTTGGCACGTTTCCAGGCTGGCTTGTACGAGCGCGCGTCATGGGCGCCATAACCACACGGTTTTGTAGTTCTAGATCTTTGAGTTCTGCTGTTTCGAATAATTTGCTCATGGTATTTACCTTGTATCGGTCATGTATTGATTGATTTAGCGTGCGGTGGTCACTATTTCGATTCCGCAGGGCTGAAGATAGAGTCGTTTTGTGGCCTTTCAGCTCGGTTGGCTTTTGCAATAAGCAACAAACCAATCACTGGGACAACAACGGCTGCGAATGGAATCATTCCTGCGCCTAGTTGGCTGTCGAGTACCATGCCGCCTAGGAAGCCACCGAAGGCATTGGCCAAGTTAAACGCTGAGATATTCGCGGTTGCTGCTAGCTCTTGGCCTTCGCCACCGTGGTTCATTACTCGAAGCTGCATAGCAGGAACGTTCGCAAATGATGCAATACCAAAGACAAATGCAGCTGCAACGAATAGGATTTTGTTGTCTACAACAAGGCCAACCACTACCAATGAAACGATCATCGCGATAGCCCAAAACATCGATGCCTTGCCTAAATCTTTGTCAGAAGAGCGTCCGCCCAAGGTGTTGCCGATGATTAATCCGACACCCACAATCACTAAGATCCAAGTTACTGATTCTTGACCGTAACCCGTGATGTGCATGGCGATAGGCGCAAGGTAGCCGTAAAGCGTCATGAAGCCAGACCAAGCAAAAGCGGTGATCGCCAAGCTGATGAGAAGCATTGGATTTTTGAATGCCAACAGCTGAGTTTTGATGTCTTTCGCTTCGCTGTGACCTGAAGATTTTATTGACGTTAAGATTGAAATCATGGCGATGGTGCCAAGTGCTGCCACGGTAAAGAAAGTTGTGTGCCAACCGAATTGCAAGCTCACCCAAGTACCTGCGGGAACCCCAAGAACGTTAGCGAGCGTTAAGCCAGCGAACATCTGACCAACAGCACGACCTGCCATTTTCTCAGACACTAAATTGGTCGCGACAACGGCACCTATGCCATAGAAAGGACCTTGCACTAAGCCTGCGATAACGCGGCTTGCAAGTAGAAGTGGGTAACTAGGAGCTAAGGCTGACAAGATATTGCCGATGATGAACAGTGCCATTAAGCCAATCAGTACCATCTTTTTGTTAAAACGTGCGAGGTAGATGGTTAAGATCGGGCCACCAATAACGATAGCCAATGCGTAAGCACTGATTAGGTAGCCGGCTTGACCTTCGGTGATCGAAAGGGATGTGGCAATTTGTGGAAGGATGCCTGCAATAACAAACTCAGCGGTGCCGATGGCAAAAGCTGCGAGTGTCAGTATCCAAACTTGGAATGGGATCTTTTCTATATTGATCGCTTCTGGTTTCATAGTGAAGTACCTGTGTTAATTCTTGTTTGTTAGGACGTTTACATACACGCCCTAACGATTGTTCTTTGCTTCTTTGCTTCTTTGCTTCTTTGCGGAGTGTTAGCCGAGTAGAGCACCGCCATCGATGTCGATGATTGACCCCGTTACGTATGGGTTGTTAATCGCGAATAGATAGCCCATTGCGATATCTTTTGCCTCTCCGACTTTGCCTGCTGGTAGGCTGTTTTTCGCGTTGTCGTACATAGTTGAACGAGCTGAGTCATCCATATTTTTGTAGGCTTCAGTCATGGTAAGGCCGGGGCTGACGGCGTTGACTCGAATCGGTGATAGCTCTTTGGCAAGCACCTTAGTTACGCTTTCAAGTGCAGCGTTGATGGCGGTTTTTACGTAAGTGCCAGCTACCACTTTGCGTGACAACATACCCGTCGTGAGAGTGATAGAACCGTTGGGTTTCATGTAACGCGCGGCGTGCTTGGCTACGTTCAGGCTGCCCCAAAATTTGGTATCAAATGCTGCTTTTGCGTCTGCGATAGCAACGTCTGTCACTTTTCCTGCGGGAGCGTATGACCCCGCGGTTATCACCAAGTGATCAAATGCACCGATCGATTCGAAGTATTCACAAACCGATTTCTCATCGGTGATATCAACGCCTGTGTGTCGGCTGGCAATATGTATCGTGTTGTTTTCGTTTCTCAATTGCATTGCTAATGCTTTGCCGATACCTGATGTTCCACCAATGATGACGAATGTGTGCTTTTCTTGGTTTGTAAGTTCGTTGTTCATGTTCTGAATTCCTGCGTGTTCTGCTGATGGTTGTCATTATATTTATTCGACTAAATTTGATAATTGGCTAAAATATAAAATAATTATTCGGATTAACTGAATAGTAGGAGAGGTGAATGGACAAGTTTTCAGATATGGCGATGTTCGTGAGCATTGTTAAGCATCACGGGTTAGCAGCGGCGGGGCGAGAGTTAGGGCTGTCTCCTGCGACCATGACAGCAAGGCTTCAGGCGTTGGAAGAGCGTTATGGTGTGAAGCTGCTGAACCGAAGCACAAGACATGTGTCTTTAACTGACTCTGGGGAGCTGTATCACAAGGCGTGTCTGGAGATATTGGATAACGTTAGCGAGGCTGAAAACCTGATTCAAAATGGCGTCAAAGAGGTTAAAGGCCCACTAAAGATTGCAGCACCTAAAGACATCGGAAAGCAGTACATCCTTCCTATTTTGTCGGAATTTTGTCAGCAGTATCCAGACGTTATTCCCTACCTGTATTTGAACGATCACCTATCGAATATCGCTGAATCAGGCATGGACATCGTGATCCGTTATGGGGAATTGGTCGACAGTAGCTTGATCTCAAGACGCTTATCACCAAGCCGACGAGTGCTGTGTGCTTCACCAGAATATCTTGCCAAGCATGGAACGCCGTTAACACCACAAGATTTGGTCCAGCACGACTGTTTGGCTATGCTGCGTAGCAATGAAGAGCTCAAGACATGGCACTTCCAAGACAATGATATGAAGAAGTCGGTGACGGTTGTGCCGAAGCGATTTTCAGACGATGGCGAAGTGATTCGGTACTGGGCATTGCAAGGAGAAGGGATTGCGTTGAAGTCGGTACTCGATGTGCAAGATGACATCAATAACCAACGCCTTGTGACGCTACTTAATGGCTACATGAAGAACTTCAACACCTCGACGTCAGTATCGAGTGCCGACTTGAATGTGGTGTATATCAGCAAGAAATATCAGCCGAAACGTATTCGGCTGTTTTTGGATTTTCTGTTTGAGCGGTTTGGCGATTTGGTTAAAAATTCTAGTTAGATTAGCCGTGAATCCTCGCATGACAGAGCTCTCTAACTCAACGTCAGCTTAAGGACAGAGTTCATTGAACTGGTTATGATGCGTGCAATACAAGGACGTGATTGGAGAGAGAAATGAAAGTAGTCGGTAACACGGTTATCCAACCTTTTCATAAGGCAACCTGCCACTGCGGTGCGGTCGAATTAGAGCTCAGCTTACCTAACGGAATAGAAAAGCCGCGCCGTTGTGATTGCTCTATCTGTCGTCGTAGAGGGGCGATTGTGGGGTCTGTTGCGCTGGATGGTATTAAGATTTTGAAAGGCGCTGAGCATCTTAAGCTTTATCAATTCAATACCAACACCGCGAAACATTACTTCTGTTCAAACTGCGGTATCTATACCCATCATCAACGCCGTTCAAACCCCAATGAATATGGATTTAACATCGGTTGTTTGGAAGGGGTGAACCCTTTTGATATTGGTGATGTGGTGACTAATGATGGTGTCAATCACCCTGCTGATCGCTAAATAACTCGTCGTTTGAGAACCAATTATTTGATAACTAATGGATAGAGGAAGGGATTATGTCTGAATATAGTGCGGTGATTCGTTGGGCTCGTGGTGACGATGAAGCCTTTAGTGATAACCAATACAGCCGAGGGCATATGTGGGAGTTCGATGGCGGTGTCACTGTGCCTGCCTCGTCGTCACCTCATGTTGTGCCACTGCCGTTTTCAGTTGAGGCCAACGTTGATCCAGAAGAAGCCTTTATTGCGGCACTGTCTAGCTGCCATATGCTGACGTTTTTGGGCATTGCCGCGAAGCAGAAGTACGTGATCGACTCTTATGTGGATGATGCAGTTGGTGTGCTTGAGGAAGATGAATCAGGCCGCTCATCGGTCACTAAGGTGACTCTGCGACCTGACATTGTGTTCTCCGGGTCTAAGATACCAACCGCCAAACAACTCGACAAACTGCATCATTTGGCGCATAAAAACTGCTTCATCGCTAATTCGGTCAAGACTGAGATAAAGGTAGAAACACGAAATTAGTTTGTACTTTTCAGATTATTTTCTAAAAGCTTCGTCTTTTTGACTATGCCATCGTCTTAAGGGTATTCATGCAATCCAGTGGATAGCAAAAAAGACCGAACAACCTATTTGAGGGCTCCTTCATGACAGCGTTTAAGAGTACATCTAACTACGGTGAGAATGCGTTTATCAAAAGCAAACCGCAGATGCTACAGAACATTTATAACACCACTGATGTATTCCCATATTGGGTTGCCGATATGGATTTTCAGGTAGCAGAACCGATCACTCAAGAGCTGAATCGTTTGGTTGAGCGCGGTGTGTACTCTTATGAGTTTCATGAGCAAGCGGTGTTTGAAGCCCTTTCACAGTGGTACTCAAAGCGTCATGGTTTGAACCTTTCTGCGGACAAGTTTGTCCAGGTGCCGGGTGTACTTTCTGGCATTGCATTGTTACTGCGCCAATTCACCAATGAAGGTGATGGTGTGCTTATCCATACGCCGGCGTATCACCAGTTTTCTAACTTGGTGAATAAAGCAAATCGTCAGGTCGTGAAGAGTCCACTTATCAATGATGAGCAAGGTTACCGCATTGATTTCGACGGTATGGAGCAGCAGATCATCGAACACAAAGTGAAGACGATGATTTTCTGTAATCCACACAACCCAACTGGCCGCGTGTGGACGCAGCAAGAAATCGAACAAGTTATCGAGATCGCCAAGCGTCATGATGTGTTGATCATCAGTGATGAAATTCATTCAGACATTATCTTTGAAGGTCACGCTTTCACGAGCTTAACCAGCTTTGATTACGACAAGGTCATCACCTTGATTGGTTCTCCGGCAAAAACCTTTGGTATGCACAGCATCTCAAACGGCTATGTGTACACGAACAATGATGAACTATTTGAAGCGTTCAAAGCCAACGTAGCAGCGATGTATCTTGACCATGGCAATGCCTTGACGACCTTTGCGACGGTTGCAGCCTTTGAAAAAGGTGAAGAGTGGCTAGACGGCATGTTGATGTATCTGCAAGACACGGTTAAGTGGATCACTGAGTTTGCTGAGCTGCGAATTCCTCAATTGAAAGTCTTCCAGCCACAAGGGACTTACCAAGTGTGGTTTGATTTCTCAGAGTTAGGCTTTTCGGAAGAAGAGCTAAAAAACGTGGTCTTTGAGCAGGCTAAAATGGGACTAACCCCAGGTGGTTGGTTTGGTGCTGAAAGTCCTAATTTTATGCGAATGAACATCGCCACTTCGCGTGACAATATTGAAAAGTCGTTTTTCACATTGGCAAACTCGATTGCTGGTGTTGAGTGAGATTAGCGCTAACTTTTATACGAGAGCGGTGCCTCAAAGGATTAACTGGTGCATGACTGGTAGTTTTGTGTCTGTATCGAGCAGACACAAGCTACAATTAGACTTGTAGTAAGCATTGTGGTTGCTGGGCTTGAAATGTATGCGGACGCATCAGAACCGATAGCAATTTTTTGGTAAAACGGTAGAATATGCCAGCTAATTTTATTTGAGTATTTTTGATGACAGCTAAAGCTATTGACTTATTTGCTGGTGCCGGTGGATTTTCACTTTCTGCTATTGAAGCAGGGGTAGATGTACTTGCAGCTATAGAATTTGATAAGGCAGCTGCAAAAACTTATGCCGAAAATTTCATAAAAGGCAAAGAGCTCAATATTGATCTTCGTGCTGGTGAAGAAAAGGGCGATATAAACAATGTCGATCCCAAAGAACTTCGTCAAAGCCTTCACTTAGAACGAGGCGAACTAGACCTTATTTTAGGTGGTCCGCCATGCCAAGGCTTTTCAACGCACCGCATTAATAATGCTGGCGTGAACGACCCTCGCAATCAATTGTTATTACGTTATTTTGAATTCGTTAATGAATTTAACCCTAAAGCATTCTTAGTAGAAAATGTGTCTGGGCTTTTATGGAAACGTCATAAGCCTTTTTTAGATAAGTTTCTAGCGTTAGCCGAAACAGCAGGTTACGTAATTAAATTTTGCAATATCGTAAATGCAAAAGATTATGGCATCCCCCAAAACCGTAAACGTGTATTTATATTCGGAATTCGAAAAGACTTAGATGCTGAAGGAATGGTGTTCCCACCTGCGGCTACTCATTTCGCACCTACTTCAGGAAATCAGCCTAAGTGGGTAGCTGCGTCCTCAGTATTTGAAAGAATCCCACACCATCTATATCAAAATTACTGGGATGACTTTTTTAGTAAGAAGGACAAGCGCGATAAGGAAGAAGTTTTCAAACTTTTAAACTCTCTTCCTTACGGAAAGCCTTTTAAAAAAAGTGACCCTTGTAATGTTCACATGAAGCCAAGTGACATGATGAAAATACGCTTTGCTGACACACCATTAAACGGTAGCCGTGAAGATGCTGGCGAGCAACACCGGTTAAAGTGTCATTCTAATGGCTACAAAGGTCACAAAGATGTATATGGCAGAATTTTTATTCATATACCGAGCAACACCATTACTACAGGTTGTAATAACCCATCTAAAGGGCGATTTGTTCACCCGTGGGAAGACCATGGCATGACACTTCGTCATGCCGCACGTTTACAGTCATTCCCTGATTGGTTTGATTTTTATGGGAGTTCGACCGAGCAGGCTCGTCAAATTGGGAATGCTGTCCCACCTTTACTTGGTCAAACTCTCATTGCAGATATATGCAGTAGATTGATATAAAAAAAGTGCCTACAATGTTAGGCACTTTTTTTATATCTAACATACTGAGATTTGGTTATATATGGCTCAAATGAATGTAAGCGCTAGAGCTGTAGACATGCTTGGTCGACAGCAAATAGCGGGTATCCCAACAGCGATACATGAACTATTCAAAAATGCGCACGATGCCTACGCCAGTAATGCAGAAATTGACTACTTCCAAGATCAGAACCTAGTTACTCTCCGTGACAACGGCGTTGGGATGACCGAAGAAGATTTTGTTAAAAAGTGGCTGACAATTGGCACTTCTAGCAAACTTGGGGCAAATCGCAAGTCGGTTTATATCCCAGATGGAATGGCTCCCCGCCCTTTAATGGGTGAAAAAGGCATTGGTCGACTCGCTATCGCTTCCATTGGACGACAAGTTGTTGCATTAAGCCGTGCTGAGCGAGCAGATGGAATGCACGATATGGTCGTAGCATTAATCCATTGGAGCCAATTTGAAATCCCTGATATCGGTATTTCAGACATCGTTATCCCTACGCGAACTTTTCCCGAAGGTAAGCTGCCAGCAGCGACAGACTTGAAATCAATGGCGAAAGAACTGATTTCACACCTTAAGAGCTTAGGTGATGCTATTCCTTCCGACTACCTAGACCTTATTATTGCTGATGCCGAACTACTTTCTTTTTCACCAGAAGTCTTATTTAAAAATGTACAAAACAAAACTCAGGACGACTGGGAGAAAGTTCCAAAAGAGCTAAGAACGTCAGATTCAGCCCCTCAGCTAGATGGTATCGGTAAAGGCACTCATTTCATTATCATGCCTAATGATGAAACATTGGCACTCGATGTTAAAACCGATGTAAATGGTACGACCGATCTACAAAAGATCTTGGTTGGTTTTTCTAATACATTTGATACGGAAAAAAAAGAAAGGTTAAAAACAAAATTCCGGTTACATCAAGGTACTGCCGAAGCTCAAGAACTAATTGAAGAAGGGTTCTTTACTAAAAAAGATGCTGCCGATGGTGACCATATAGTTGAAGGTGAGTTTGATGAATATGGACAGTTTAAAGGTAAGGTCACCGTTTATAAGGGAGAACCTCAAAAGCACATCATAAACTGGAATAAAAGTTTTGGTGCAAAGACTCGGTGTGGTCCATTCAAAATTAAGTTCACTTATCTTCAAGGAACACCATCAGACAGCATGGTGTCCAGTGACCGGTATATAGAGCTTCAAACGAAGCTTAGAATGTACGGTGGCCTTTATTTGTACAAAGATGGGGTTCGCGTACTGCCTTACGGCAAGCAAGAATTTGATTTTTTAAGGTTTGAAGAGAAACGTTCTAAGAGAGCTGCACACGCATTTTTCTCGCATCGTTTGATGTTTGGTGCTAGGCTTTGTTGCGTAATTAAATTTAAAGATAGAACAACCCCGTTTCGCGTATTTCT